>JALFHA010000102.1 GCA_022776785.1 Clostridiales bacterium
GTGATGTGGTGGTAGGCCCTGTACATCGCCGGACGCATCAGGTTGCAGGCGCAGGCATCCACGCCGATATACTCCTTGTAGGTGTGTTTTTCGTGCGTGGCCTGCGTCACGAGCGCGCCGTTCGGGCCAAGCATGAAGCGCCCCAGCTCCGTGAAGATGCGCACGTCACCCATGCCTGCGGGCACGAGCACCTCCTCATACGCCTGGCGCACACCCTCGCCGATGGCGGCGATGTCATTCTCCGTATCCTCCGGTCGGTAGGCGATGCCCACGCCGCCGGAGAGGTTGATGAAGCCGATGTGCGCGCCGGTCTCGCGGTGCAGCTCCACGGCGGTCTTGAACAGGATGCGCGCCAGCGTGGGATAATAGGCGTTCGTCAGCGTGTTGGAGGCGAGGAAGGCGTGCAGGCCGAATTCCCTCGCGCCCCGCTGCATCAGCTCGCGGTAGGCCTGCGTGAGCTGCGCGCGCGTCATGCCGTACTTGGCCTCGCGCGGCATATCCATGATTTCGTTGCCGATGGCGAAGTCCCCGCCCGGATTGTAGCGGCAGCAGACGGTATGCGGCACGCCGCACGCCTGCTCCATCGTCTCGATGAGCGTGTAGTCGTCGAGATTGATGATGGCGCCCTGCGAATTCGCGCGCGCGAATTCCTCCGTCGGCGTATCGTTGGAGGAAAACATGATCTCCTCGCCCTCAAAGCCGCTGGTCTTGGCCAGCATCAACTCGGTCATCGAGGAGCAGTCCACGCCGCAGCCCTCCTCGCGCAGGATGCGCAGGATGAACGGATTCGGCGTCGCCTTGACCGCGAAATACTCCTTGAAGCCGGGGTTCCACGCAAACGCCCGGTTCAGCGCGCGGGCCGTGCGGCGGATGCCCGCCTCGTCATAGATATGAAACGGCGTGGGATATGCCCCGGCAATCTCCCGCGCCTTGTCAAGCGTCAGAAACGGCTTTTTTTCACTCATCGGTCTGTCCCCCCGCCTGCCCGGATGCAGGCCTTTTGGTTATGCAAATCCTTCTGCAAAGCACCGGTCTCGAGCGCAAAGCAGCAAGATTTACATGGTTTTGTCAGTGATGCAGCCGGCATCATGCCGGTTTCTTGCTCGCGCCGAGCGTGGGGCGCAGGCATTGTGCCTACACTATACATGTGCTTTGTATCTCTGTCAAGAAGAAACTCTCGGAAAAGTGGTCAGCAGCTGGCCTCAAAACGCAAAAACAGGAGCCACGCAGATACGCAGCCCCTGAGTCTTGCAGGATTATCCTCTTTTTTCTGCGAAAAACCGCTCGAGCAGCGCGCGGCATTCTCCCTCCAGCAGCCCGCCCGAGCAGGGGATCACCGCGCCGAAGGCCGCATCCTCTGTCAGCGCGTAGAGGCTGCCGCAGCAGCCCGCCCTTTCGTCGTAAGCGCCAAAGACGACCTCGCCCAGCCGCGCCATGGCAATCGCCCCGGCGCACATCGGGCAGGGCTCCAGCGTCACATAGAGCGTACAGTCAGAAAGCCGCCGCCTGCCAAGCGCCGCTGCCGCACGGCGGATGGCCAGCACCTCTGCGTGCGCCGTCGGATCGCCGCCCGTCTCGCGCTCGTTGTGTGTGCGCGCGACGATCTCCCCGCCGCACACGACGACCGCACCGACGGGCACCTCGCCCAGCGCGAGCGCCCGCTCCGCCTCCTCGAGTGCGGCGCGCATGAACGCCTCGCGCATCAGCCGCGATCACGCCCGCGGAAGAACAGCGCCACCGTACCTGGGCCCGCATGGCTGCCGATGACCGGGCCGATCACGCTGAGCACGATCTTCTCCGGATCGCAGCCGTACATACGCACCAGCTCGTCCTTGACAAACTGCGCGTCCTGCTCGCAGTCGCCATGGCTGATGAAGATGGTTTGCTCCGGCGCCGCGCCCAGCTCGCCGAACTTCTCCGCCAGTGCCCGCAGCGCCTGACGGCGGCCGCGCACCTTCGCGCGTGCGATGAGCTGGCCCTTGTCGTTAACGTGCAGCACGGGCTTGATGCTGAGCATCGAGCCGAAGAATGCCGCCGACGGCGAGCAGCGCCCGCCGCGCTTGAGGAAGTGCAGGTCGTCCACAGTGAACCAGTGCGCATAGGTCTGAAGCCGCTCGCGCAGCCACGCGGCGTTTTCCGCCAGCCCCATGCCCGCGTCGCGGTTGTCCAGGGCATCGACGACCATCAGGCCCTCGCCCGCGCTCGCGCCCAGCGAATCGACCACCTCGATGACTGCCTCCGGGTTTTCCTCGAGCACCATGTCGCGCGCCAGGCACGCGGAATTGTATGTGCCCGAGAGCGCCGAGGAGAACTGGATGCACAGCACCTGCTCGCCCGCGGCCGTAAGGCGCTTGAACTCGTCATAGAACTCCGTCGGAGCAATCTGCGAGGTCGTGCAGCTCTCGCCCGCGCGCAGGCGGTCGTAGTAGGCACGCACGGTCTGCCCGTCCGAGAAGGGCTTTGTGCTCGCCTCGCCGGACATCGTGTAGGTGAGCTGCATCACCACCAGCTTCTCATATTTCCCCACCAGCGCAGGATTGAGATCCGAACAGGAATCGGTCAGAATCGTATACATGCTTTTTCCTTTCCCCGCCCTCGTGGCGGGCCCTCTCTTGTTCAGGGCTGAGCCGCGCGCATGGCACGCCGCTTTCCCATTCTTGGAATATTCTCGCTCGCAGCAGGCTTTTCCTGCTCTTGGGGCGAATTTTCGCTGCTCCTGAGCAAAATCTGCACACACATGCCCCGCTCCTGTGTGTGCAGCGTCACCCGGCAGTCAACGCCCTGCCGCGCAAGCCGCGTCGCCAGCCGCTGCGCCTCGCCAAGCGCCTCGCGCACAGCCCGCCGCCGCACCGGCGCATCCGCCTGCCCGCTGCCGCCGAAGACGAGCCGCCGGGCCTGTCCGCCCGTGAGAGCGCGCGCGGCGATGACGGAGGCCGCCTCCAGCCGGAGCTCGCCGTCCGCCACAGCGAGTAGCGGCTCCGCCTGCTCGAGCGTCAGGCCGCTACGCCTAATCAGCGCCAGCACCTCCCCACCCAGCGAGAGCAGACGCAGCCTTCGCTCCAGCAGCCGCCATGGCAGCGCAAAGCGCTCTCTCAGACGTCCTTCTCCCACGCGCGCGGTGGCCTGCGCCTCGTCGATGACGCAGGGCGCCCTACGGGTCAGATGCTCCTCCAGGAAGCAGGCCGCCGCCTCCGCATCATCGCCCTCGACGAGCCGCGCGTCAATCTCCTTCATGCCCAGCATCCGGCAGGCCGCCAGCCTGCGCGCACCGCACACCAGCGCATAGCGCCCCGCCTGCGCGTTTGCGCGCACGACGATGGGCTGCAAAAGCCCGTGGCGCGCGATGGAAGCGGCCAGCGCCGCCAGCTCGCCCTGTGCCTGCCTGTCGCCGCGGCCCGGAATCAGGCCGCCATACACATCCGCTGTGCTCACCCGGAGGAACGTGCCGCCCTCCGCCTTCGCCTGCGCTGCGCGTCTTCTGGTCACGTCGCTCACTTCCTGTCACGGAAGCATATTCCCAGCGGGCCGGTTTCATGCGTCCCCGCGCGCTCAGAGAAACGTCTGCACAAGCCGTTTTCCGACCCGCAGCCAGAGCGTGATGCAGCCCGACGTGTCCGTGCGCAGCACCCGCGCGCCGACCTGCGCGAGGTCGCTGAGTACCCGCTGCGTTGGGTGGCCGTAGCGGTTGCCCGCGCCCACGCTGATGAGCGCCAGCTCCGGCGTGACCCGCTCGAGGAACGCAAGGCTCGTCGCGTTTTTGCTGCCGTGGTGCGCCACCTTGAGCACGTCGCAGTCGGGCATGTCCTCCCGCTCGCATTCGGATGGGAGATCGCCCGTCAGCAGCAGGCGCGTGCCCGCCGCCTCGACCATGAGCACCAGCGAGCGCTCGTTGTCGCCCGCAAGCGTCTCATCCGGCGAAAGCACCTCAAGCGCAAAGCCCGCCGCCCCGATCACGTCCCCGCGGGAAACGCTGCGCACGGGCACGCCCATCCGCTGCGCCAGCGCAAGCCCCTCTCGCACCTGCGCAGAGACGTCCGTAAGCAGCGTTTCCGCTGGCAGGATGATTTCGCCGATGCGCACCTCCGAGCGCAGCAGCACAGAAAGCGCCCCGGCGTGATCCGCGTCCGCATGGGTGAGCACCACTGCATCAGCATTCAGCCCCTCGCTGCGCAGGTATCGAAGCGCGTCATAGCTGTCGTCCGGTCCCACGTCGATGAGCACGCATGAGCGCCCGCTACGCAGCACGGCGCTGTCGCCCTGCCCCACGTCGAGCTGCACATAGCGCACGATTGGGCAAAAGCGAAAAGCATAGCTCGCGGCGATGAGCGCGGCGCACAGCAGCGCAGCCCGCCTCCTGCCCCGTCCCATGCGGATTCTGTCGCTCAGGAGCATCATCAGCAGCGCACACAGCAGCACCGTCGCCGCGTATGGCGCGGGCAGGCGCGGCGCCGCGCCCTCCACAGAGGCCGCCGCTACGCTCAGGCGCTCAAATAGCCGCACGGGCAGCGCCACGGCCGCACCAAGCGTCTGCCCCGCCGGCAGATGAATGCAGCCCGCCAGCAGCGCAGCCCATCCGCCGAGCATCACAGCCGGGATACACGCGCCGCAGAGCAGGTTCATCGGCAGGGCGAGCAGCGGCGCATAGCCGTACAGCCGCAGCGTCATGGGCACGGCGGCCAACTGCGCGCTCACGCTCACGCCGACGGTCCGCGCCAGTGCGCCGGGCGTCCTGCTCCGTCCGCGCACGCGGGCCAGCTCTCCCGCGATCGCGCCCGAGACAAGTTGCACGCCCAGCACCACGAGGAAGGAGAACTGGAACGCCGCATTCATCGCCTGCGCGGGATTGACAGCCGTGATCACCGTCGCCGCGAAGGCCAGCGCCGTCAGCGGATCATACCGCCTGCCGCGGCAGGGCGCCCACGCGCGCAAAAGCGCCATCAGCAGCGCGCGAACCGTGCCCGGCGCGCCGCCTGTCAGGGCCGTATAAAAGCCGAGGATGACCGCCAGCGCGGCAAAGCGTCCCTGCCGCCGCACGCGCAGGGCGCGCAGCAGACGCTCGATCGCCACGGCGATCAGGCTCAGGTGCAGGCCCGACACAGCCAGCACATGCGCCGTACCCGTCAGCCGCATGGCCGAGACGACCTCGCTTACCATCTCCTGCCGCTGCCCGAGCAGCAGCGCGCGCATCGTCGGCGCGGCGTCGCCAAAAACCGCGTCGATTCGCTCAAGCAGCGCCTCCCGAAGCAGACGCAGCAATTCGCGCGGTGAAAAGCGCGCCTCGCCCTGCGCCGTCCAGCCCGGCAGCACATAGCCCGAAAGCTCGTAGCCCGCGCACAGCGCGCGGATGCGCTCGTCCACGCCTCCGGGATTGCGCGTCTCCCTCTGGGCAAAGAGCCGCCCCTTGCCGCTCACGCGCTGGCCGACGGACACCGTGCGTTCCTCTCCCTCGCCCAGCATCAGCGTCACCAGAACAGGCCGCGAGGGCGCTTGCCCGCCCTCCACGCGCACGTCCGTGAGCAGCACGCGCCTGTCGGAGAGCTTCGCCGCCACCGTGCCGGAAAGCTCCGCGCCCGGCGAGGTCGCCGCGTCGTGTCGGCCGATCCGGATACCCGTCCATGTGCTGCCCAAAAGCATCGCCGTCAGCAGGACGACAAAAAGCGCGCTCCTGCGCCGCCTGCGGCAAAGAACCGCCGCAAGCGCCAGAAGCGCGCACAAAACAAGGGCCATGAGCACCGGGCAGGCAAAGCGCGTCCCCAGCGCCACGCCCGCCAGCCAGAAGATCGCCGCGAGGGCCAGCCGGCGGCGCACAGGAAAGAGACACACCCTCCATCGCTCCACGCCGCACCCCTCCTGTGCTTACCTGCCCAGCAGCGCGCGCACGCGCCGCGCCAGCCCCTTGGGCAGATGCGCGATGCGGCGGGCCGCCTTTTGAAGCATGCCCGGCCCGCTCAGCAGCTTCATGACCTCCCCGCTCCTGAAGCCGTGCTTGCGGTAGAGCCGGAAGAAGGCCTCGCGCTTCTCATGCGCGCGCGCAGGCTGCTCAAGGCTTGGATTGAAGCGCAGCAGCGCATCCGTCTTCACCGGGAAGGTCACAAGCTCCGCCGAAGCGGCCTCCAGCGCGCGGCGGCCCGCCTGCGTGTTCGCCTGAACGAGCGAGAGCCCCGTGTCGTCATCCCTTTCGGGACAGACCTGCTGCGCGCCCCAGAGGTCGGAAATCGTCAGGTCAGCAGCGTGATGCGCGCCGCGCAGGCCGCGGCATTCCACGCACGACGGCCGCAGATAGAGGTTCTGCAAAAAGCCGTAGAGATACGGCTCGTCCGTCTGCGTGCCGACATGCTCCGTCCCATCCTCAAAGGTGGCGACGGCAGAGAAGTTCTTCCAGCCGCAGCGCTTGTCGCGGAAGGCGTAGCGCGCGACGCGCTTGCCGGTGCTCTCCTCCAATTCGTGCAGATAGCTGGCGAATACGCCCGGCGACGGCACGCCGTGGCAGGTGAAATCAACCGTCAGCAGCTTCTCGCGGTGTTTGGGCGGCACGCGCGCGAGCAGGCCATCTACCTGACAGGGCGTACCGGAAAAGAGCACGGGGATGCCGCGCTCGAGTAGCTGCGCCGCATGGCCGATGGCCTCCGCGCTGTCGCTCTGCACATATTTGGAGCCAAGCATCCCCGAAAGCTCGCTCTCCTCCATCGCACCGATGTGCTCCACACGCAGCCCCTCGCCAAAGACCGCGCCGAAGACCACGCCGCCCTGCCGCAGCGTCCCCCGCGCCAGCGCCGTGAACACGCCGCCCGAGGACGAGCGCGCGCGCACCTGCGCATCCCTGTGCTGCGCGCCCAGCGTCAGCGGCTTGTGCGCAGGCTTCTCCTTGCCCGCCGGGCAGCGCTTCTCGCACAGGTCGCACGAGATGCACAGCGCCGCATCCACCGCCGGGTAGAGAAAGCCCTCCTCGTCCGGCCGCATGGCAATCGCGCCCTTCGGGCAGATGGACGCACACGCGCCGCAGCCCGTGCATTCCGCCTTGCCCGCCCTTACCGTCTCTCTCATGCCGGTCTCCCCCGTTCCGCTGTATCATTCAGTCCCGATGCCAACCCTTGCGCTGCGTCCCGCCCCAGCCCGCGCGTCAGCTGCGGCACAGCGCCATCACGGCCTGCACCGTCTCCCGCCTGCCCGCCGTGTATGCGGGCAGCGTGCGCGCGAGCATCGCACGCTCGTCCTGCGCGCGGGCGATGAGCGCATCGTAGGCGGCAACCAGCTCGCCCGCGCCGCCCAGCTCCTGCACGGGAATCAGGTGCCCTTGCTCGTCGCCGAACAGATCCCGCGCGATGCCCCGCGCCTTGACCGAATAGCCGATCACCAGCGTCGGCACGGCTGTGGAATAGGCCGCGATAGAGGCGTGCGTGCGCGCCGTCACCAGCGCCTTGAGCCGGGCAATGTAGCCCTTGAGCTGCATCGCGCTCAGCGTGCCCGGCAGAAGGAACACGCGCGGCTCGTCCGCAAAGCGCGCCTTGAGCGCGCCGAGCGCATCGAGGTCGCTGTCGTGCGCCCATGTGACGTGCGGAATCAGCGCCACCGCGTCACCGCTCGTGCGCAGGATGTGCTCAATCAGCGCGCAGAAGGCGGAAAACGCTGCATCCCCATCCTTCGCCTTATGGAGCACCAGCGGGCTGACATTCATCCCCACCGTCGCGCCCTCGCGCCATGCGGCGGGCAGCGGCTCCTGCACGCTGCGTAGGAAAAACGCCGGGTCGCACCAGCGGCGCACGGGCAGCCCCGCGTCCGTGAGCGCCTTCGCCGTAATCGACTCGCGCGCGACGATGAGCTGATACTGCCGCAGATCCTCAAGCCGCTCGCCCTCGATGAGCTCCGGGTCAATCGAGCAGCCCCAGAGCACCAGCGGCACGCCCGCGCGGCGCAGGCGACCGTTGATGACCAGCAGATGCTCCTGCCGCCCGTAGCAGTAGGTATCCCCGCCGACGGAGAGGCATACATCGCTGCGCCTGCCCAGCCGGATGACGGGCGACCACTTGCGCGCGACCTCGCTCTCGCGGGGCATTCCCAGCCGGAAGCCCACGGAATTGACGAGCCTGCTCACGCTGTACGGGGAAATCTGATCCGCCGCAATGCGCTCAATCGCGTCCAGTCCGCAGGCGCGGTCAAGCTCCGGGGTCGCGGAGGTCAGGCGCACCCGCGCGCCCGCCTCGTCCCGGAAGATCTCGCTCGTCGCGCGGACAATCGCCTCGCAGCCCCTGTTTTCGCATCCGCCGTGATTATACAGCAGAACTCTGCTCATCGCCTGACCCCCCATCTTTTGCCCGTCAGCTTTTCGCGCACGCGCATCATCGTGTAAAACAGCGGGAAGTGCCCGCCCTTCACCGCGCGATAGAGCCGCATGTCCTTGTTGGGAATTCGCTTTTCGTCAATCCCCTCGAGCACCAGCGGGCGGATGCGCGCGTTAAAGATCTTCATGCACGCTCGAATGCCCTGCGCCTTTTCATCAATCCACACGCAGCTTTGCAGAAAAT
The DNA here is from genome assembly GCA_022776785.1 of Clostridiales bacterium. GTDB lineage: Bacteria > Bacillota > Clostridia > Christensenellales > Aristaeellaceae > Ventricola. The sequence continues at coordinate 8,523 of JALFHA010000102.1, forward strand.
CGCGGAAATACAGCTCCTTCACGCCCTCCCGCAGCATCAGCGCGTTCATGCCGCGCAGCATCGGCTGATGCTCCTGCCCGTATTCGCGGATGCTCGCCATCGCCGACTGGCTGTGGACACGATAGACATAGGTGCTCTCGGGCAGATGCACCACCTTACGCGCGCGCAGATAGAGCTCCATGTTCAGCAGCGCATCCTCGCCGATGCGCACGCTCTCGTCGAGCCTCAGCCCATCCGCAAACAGCTCCCTGTCGTAGAGCTTGTTCCAGAGATTGTTGTAGATGCGGTGCATGTGGATGATTTCCTTCACGATCTCGGAGGGCTGCTGCACCACCGGCTCGATCTCCACAGGCACGCGCTGATTTTTCGTCATGTCAAAGAGCATGTGATTGGCGGAGGTGATCTGCGCGCCCGAGCGCATTGCCCCCTGATAGAGAATCGCCAGCCCCTTGTCCTCGAGCGCGTCATCCGCGTCCACGAAGGCGATATAGCGCCCCCTCGCCTGCGAGATGCCCCTGTTGCGCGCCGCGGATACGCCCGCATTGTGGATATGCAGCACCCGTGCGCGCGGCTCCGCCCGCGCAAAGGCGTCAAGAATCGCGCCCGTCGCGTCCGTGGAGCCGTCGTCGATGAAGATCATCTCGATCTCAGGCGAGCGCTGCGCCTTGAGGCTCTCCAGGCATACGCTCAAATAGCGCTCCGCGTTGAAGCACGGCACGATCACGCTCACGTCGATATTGCTGTTCATTGCCATTCCCCCGTGTCCTCTGCGCCTCAGGGCAGCAGGATGCTGCTGACCGGCAGCAGGCGCAGCACGTGATAATAGAGCCGCTGCTTGCCGCAGAGCCCTTCCGGCTGCACGCCCGCCGTCACCGTGCGCACGATGCTTCTGTCAAAGGCGAGCGCCGCGCGCAGGCGTCCCCTGTCCGCGCGAAGCGTGCGCAGATAGGCGTCGATGTGCGCGCGAAAGAGCGCCGTTTCCAAATGGTGCTTTCCGACAAAGCGGCTGATGCCGCGAAGCATCGGCAGGCTCGCCGCGTAAAGCCCGGCGCGTGCGCGCGTCATCGCGGAATCGCCGCCCAGCTCGTAGATGTAGATCGCCTGACGCGTCGTCCTCCACGCGCGCGCCGCCATGAACGCGTCGAGGTTGAAAAGCACATCCTCGCCGACCTTCACGCCGGGCGGCGCGATGATCCCGTTTTTCACCAGCATGTCCCGGCGGTAGAGCCGCGCGCACATGCTGTTGAGCGCGCTGTCTCCGCGCAGCAGGCTTTCCAGCACCGTCTGTCTGTCGCCCTCGGCGCAGGCGCTGAGCACCTCGCGCCCGCCCTCGTCCATATAGCGCATCGTGTACGCGCCGCATACGATATCCGTCTGCGCGTCCGTCATCGCCAGCAGGGCACAGAGCGCATCCGCAGTCAGCAAATCGTCCGCATCGGCGAAGAAGACCCACTCTCCGCGCGCCGCGGCCAAGCCGGCATTGCGCGCGCAGGAGACGCCGCCGTTCTCCTGCTCAAGCACGCACATTCGCGGCTCCTCCCGCGCCAGCGCGCGAAGGCGCTCCCCCGTGTCGTCCGTGGAGCCGTCGTTCACGGCGATAAGCTCCCAGTTTTCAAATGTCTGCCTCTGTACGCTGCGCACGGTTTGCTCAAGCGTCGCGCCGTTCTGGTAGCAGGGCATGATGATGCTGATCACCGGCTCCGTCATCGGCGCGCCTCCCTTCCTGTGCGCAGGGCAAAGGCGGCCTCCGTCAGCTTCCTGCGCAGAAGCTGCACGGGAAAAATCAGCGGATACGCCGCCGGGTACGCGCCGCTTCGCGCCAGCGCAAACAGCGCGCGCCCCCACGGGCTCAGCCTGCGCGCGTCAAGCGCACATTCCGCCAGCAGCGGCCGCGCCTTTTCGCCAAAATCGCGCAGCACGCCGGGCACGCCGCCGTCCTTGTACAGCCGCAGCACCACGCTGTCGAAATACGCCGGATAATAGCGCTCCAGCACACCGCGCCGCGCGAGCAGCGCCCGCATCGCCAGCAGCCACGGGCGATGCGCGTCGAATTCCCCCCGCGCGCGGGTGTGCGTTGCGGAGGCGCTGTGCATCCTGTAGCGGTACGCCGCCTCCGGCAGATAGGCGATGCCCTCGCCGCAGAGCACCGCTTCGAGATTAAACAGCGCGTCCTCCGCGATTTTCAGTCCTTCGTCAAGGCGCAGATGCTCCCGCTCGATCAGCGCGCGCCTGTGCAGCTTGCCGCACATGATGTTCAGCACGCTGTCGCCCTCGATGAGCCGCAGCGCCGCGGCGCGGCGACGGTTCTCGCCCTGCCTGTCCATCCAGCGCGTTTCGGGCACGACGAGCTGCGTGTTTCCCTGTTCGTCGAATGTCTCATGCGCGCAGACCACCATGTCCGCGCCGGGTGCAAGCGCAAGCATCCGTTCCAGCGCGTCGGGCGGGAGCAGGTCATCGCCGTCCACAAAGGTGATATACTCTCCCCGCGCCGCGTCGAGCCCCCTGTTGCGCGCCGCGCACACGCCGCGGTTCTCCTGATGGAACACGCGCACGCGCGCGTCTCCGCGCGCGATTTCCTGCGCGACGGATAGCGAGCCGTCCGCCGAGCCGTCGTCGATGACGAGCAGCTCCAGATCGCCCATCGTCTGCGCGAGCACGGAGCGCAGGCACGGCTCCAGATACGCCCCCGCATTGTAGCACGGAACGATAACGCTGACCCTCATTGCACAGCCTCCCGCCCGTCAACCAGCACCGCCGCGCCGCGCATGTCTCCGCGCAGCCAGCGTGCTGCAAACAGCCTTCCACGCACCTGCGTGCGGATGCCCTTGCCCGTTTTGAGCGTATACATCACAAGCGGCATGACGCCCAGCAGGCGGCGCAACAGGGCGCGCATCGTCGCATTGCGCCCCATCTCTTCCATCGCGGCATAGACGTCCTCCGCGGACGGGTCCAGCCGGATGCCCTTGCAGATGAGCTTGTCATAGCAGAGCACGGGCAGCACATTTTTCAGCTCCGCTTCCCTGCCGCACGCGCGCACATAGTCGCACAGGCGCACACTCAGGTTCATCAGCCGCCGCGCGAGCTGCGGCTTGCGCATCCCCATCAGCGAATCGCCGCGCTGCACATAAAAAACATAGGGCTTTTTGAGCGCGGCAATCTTGTTGACATGCATCAGATACATCGCGGAAAACAGCGTGTCCTCCGCGAAAATCTCGGCGTTCGGCGCAAAGCGCAGGCCGTGATTCTCAATGACCGGGCGCCGGTAGAGCCTGCACCACGCCTCCTGCCCGTGCCGGTAGGGCATCCAGTAGCGGTAAAAGTAGTTGGCGATTCCCAGCTTGTGAAGATCGATGACCTCGTCAGCCATGTCGAGGTATGCGCCGTGCTCACCCTGCTCATCGACCAGCCTGTAGTTGAAGAGCACCAGCTCTGCGCCCGTCTCATCCGCTGCGGCGACCGTATCCGCCAGCAGGTCGGGTGCGATGTAGTCGTCCGAATCCACGAAGGCAATCAGCTCGCCCCGCGCGACATCCAGCCCCGCGTTGCGCGCGGAGGACAAGCCGCCGTTCTCCTTGTGCACCTGCCGGATGCGCGCATCCCGCCGGGCGTATGCCTCCATGATGGCCGGGCAGCCGTCGCGCGTGCCGTCGTCAACGAGAATCAGCTCAAAATCCCGGAACGTCTGCGCGAGAATGCTGTCGATGCACCGCGGCAAATACGCCTCCACCTGATACACCGGCACAATCACGCTCACCCGGCACATGGCGCTTCCCCCTCTCCTCGTCCGCCCGGAAAAAGCCATCAGGCTGTCTTCTTATCCAAGCAAACCGCATATATGCAGTATACCATAGTTTGCGCCCGCACGCCACCTTCTTTTGCAAAACGGCATAAGGAAAGCCGCGCGGGCTCTGCCCGGCGGCTCCTAATCCTCCTGATTTTGGTTATTCTTGCGCGGCAGGTTCCTCTGCCTGCGCCTCGTCATCCTGTTCCTGCGCGTCCTGCGCATCCTCCTCGCCGCGCAGAATCGACAGCGCCATTTGCAGCTGCGCATCCTGCTCGTGCGGCAGGTTGTTGATGCCGTAGAGCGTCACCGCATCCTCGTCGAGCGACACCTCCACATCCGGCTCGATGCCCACCTCGTGGATGCACTCACCGCTGGGCGTATAATAGCGCGCAGAAGTGAGCTTCAGGCCGCTGCCGTCCGGGAAGGTGACGACGCTCTGCACCACGCCCTTGCCAAACGTCTTTTCTCCGACAAGCGTACCCGCGTGCATATCGCGGATGGCGCCCGCCAGAATCTCCGACGCGCTGGCCGAATAGCCGTTGACCAGCACGGCCAGCGGCACGTCGTAGTATTCGTCATCCACCGTGTATGCCGTCACACTGCCATCCCTGTCCTTGAGGGAGACCACTGTGCCCTCCGGGAGGATCAGGTCAGCCATGTTCACGCTGTCCTCGACGAGGCCGCCGCCGTTATTGCGCAGGTCGATAATCACGCCCGCCACCTGCGCGGTCTCGAAGGCATTCAGCGCCTCCTTGAAGCCCTTGAAGGCGTCGCCCAGGAAGTCGTAGACGATCACATAGCCGATATTGCCCTCGAGGATCTCATATTCGACGTAGTTGATGCTCACGATTTCGCGCGTCACGTCATAGTCAATCGTCTCCAGATCGCGCAGCACCGTCACCTTGACGTCCTCGCCCGGCGTGCCGCGCATGACCTTCACGGCTTCGTCCATCTCATAGGCGGAGTAGTACACATCGTTGACATACACGATCTTGTCCCCCGCCTGAATGCCCACCTTGTCGGCAGGACTGCCCTTGAAGACGCGCGTGACGGTAATCAGCTTGTCCGTCGGGTCGGCCAAGAGCTGGCAGCCGATGCCGGCGTACTCGCCCTCGGTTTCCTCGTTGAAGGAATCCATCTCCTCCTTGGTGTAGTAGACGCTGTACACGTCGCCCAGACCCTCGATCAGGCCGATGGCCGCGCTTTCCAGCATGTCGTCCACATTCGGCTCCTCGTAGTAATAATCCTCCACCAGTTCCAGCAGCATGTCGAGCTTGCTGTAGCGGTTCAGCCGGTCATATTCCTCGCGGGTGATGGTGACAGTCTCCTGCTTCTTCATCCGGAACATGGGCAGTGCGGCATCGTCCGCCTGCACGCACGCGGCGCTGAGGACAAGCATCAGGGCGACCAGCACGGCCGCGACAAGATTCCGCTTCAATTGCTTCACATTTCCTTTCTATTTGAAAATGGCCGATCCTCGCGGATCGGCGCAGATATCATCCGTACAGCAGCCCTTCTGTGCAAACCGGCGCAGCTGCCGACAGCGGCTGTTCATCAATAGACGGGGCGCGGCTTATCCTTGCCGCTCTTGCCCAGCAGCATCATCATCTTGAAGGTCACGGCGTCGTCGAACTTGCGCAGGTCAAGCCCGGTCTGGCGCTGCACCTTGTCAAGACGGTAGACCAGCGTATTGCGGTGGATGTAAAGCTGGCGCGCAGTGTCGGACAGGTTGAGATCCTTCGCAAAGAACATCTCAATCGTGTGCAGCATTTCGTCATTGAAAAGGCGCGCCGTCTTGCGGTTGAAGAGGATGCCGTGATAGCGCGTGCCCATCTCGCGCGGAATATCCATCAGGAAGCGCTCGAGCACGAGACTGCGGTAGACATAGATGTGCTGCTCGGTCAGGAAGATGCGGCCCACCTCGACCGCACGGCGGGATTCGCGGTAGCTCTCGCCGATCTCCGGGAAGGTCTTCTTCGGCTCGCCGATGCCGACCACGCAGCTCTTGCCCGCCTCGTCGAGCAGCGTCTGCTCAATGGCCTCGGCGAGCTGATAGAGCTCGTCAAAA
>JALFHA010000114.1 GCA_022776785.1 Clostridiales bacterium
CAGCCCAATGTTCCCTTATTGTTCAAAAGAAAAAGCAGTTTCAGAGCAGGATGCGAAGCATCCTACGATTGAAACGGGGCTGATTCTGCAAAGCTAGATTTTAGCCGCAAAATAGTATTAGAAACACGCGCCGCCGAGCACACACAAAAGCAGGCAGTGCCCGCTCCCACTTGCGACCACTCTGTATTCTCCATTCCTTTTCCTTCGAGGCCGATAGTAGCGCAATTCCCTATAGGTCAAAGAAAAGGAAGCGACGCAAGCATCGCTTCCCAGCAGGGTTTTCGTTTTGCGGATTTAGCCCTTGACCGCGCCAGCCGTCACGCCGTCCATGAACTGGCTCTGCGCCATGAAGAAGACGATCAGGGACGGCAGGATGGAGATCAGCGAAACCGCCATGACGCGGTTCCAGGAGAAGCCCGTGTCTGCATCCATGCTCATGCGCACAAACAGCGTCGCCGGATAGCGGGACGGGGAGTTGACGTAGAGCAACGGACCCATGAAGTCGTTGCTCGACCACATGAACTGGAACAGACCCGCAGACACCATCGCCGGCCAGAGCATCGGCACGAGGACGAGCACCAGCGTCTGCATGATGTTGCAGCCGTCGATCTTGGCCGCCTCATCGAGCTCGCGCGGGATATTGCGCATGAACTGGATGAGCATGTAGACGAAGTAGGTCTCCTGCGCGAACAGGGAGGGCACGATCAGCGCGAGGTACAGCGGAGAATCGACCCAGCCGAAATTGCGGTACATGAGGAACTGCGGGATGTTCAGCACGACCTGCGGCAGGAAGAGCGTCGCCATCAGCAGGCTGAACAGGGCGTTGCGTCCGCGGAAGCGGAAACGGCCGAAGCCATACGCCGTGATCGTCGAGGAGATGACGGTGAAGATGACGCGCGGGATGACATACTTGTAGGTGTTGAGCATCGCGCGCCAGATGTTGATATCTCCGCCATAGTCGTTCATCGCGGCACGATAGCCGTCGAGCGTCGGACGGGACGGGATCAGGCTCAGCGTGGAGAAGATCTCGTTGTTGTCCTTGAAGGTGGCGCTGACCATCCACAGCAGCGGATAGACCATGAACACGCCCACGCCGATGAGGATGACGTAGCGGATCGTGGTGCTCAAGATGTGCTGCACCTTCAGGTTCGCACGCTTGAACAGGAAGCGGTACGCCACGATAAACAGGATCAGCGCGCCGAGAATGAGGTAGAAATTTTTGAGCTGCGCGAGGGACTGCGCAAACGCGCCCGGCATTTTGGCGCCGGCCTCGACAGCGGCCGCGTCAGGGATCTGCACAGAGCCGCCGTAGATGCCCATGCCCAGCAGCACAACGCTCAGGACGAGGAAGACGATCATCGCTATACTCATGGCTTAACCCCTCCCATCGTCGTCGGAATAGTAGACCCACTTCTTCTGGCTGGCGAAGGAGATCAGCGTGAGCACCATGACGATCACGAACATGACCCACGCCATCGCGGAGGACATGCCGACCTTGTAGTCCTTGAACGCCGTGTTGTAGACGATCAGGGAGATGAGCGTCGTCGCGTTGCGCGGGCCGCCCTGGGTGATGATGTACGGGCCGTTGAACTCCTGGAACGCCTGCACGAGCTGCGTCACCAGATTGTAGAAGATGACCGGAGAAATCAGCGGGATGGTGATGGAGATAAACTGGCGAGCCTTGGTCGCGCCGTCGATGGATGCGGCCTCGTACAGATCCTCCGGCACGCCCTTGAGTGCGGCGAGGAAGAGCACCATGGCCGAGCCGAACTGCCATACGCGCAGCAGGCAGATGATGAACAGTGCCCAGTTCTTGTCCGCAAGGAAGTTGATCGACTCAAAGCCCAGCATGGCAAGGATGGTGTTCACCACGCCGTCGGACTTGAAGAGCGCCTTCCACAGCACCGCGATCGCCACGGAGCCGCCCAGGATGGACGGCACATAGTACGCCGTGCGGAACAGGCCCACGCCCTTGATCTTGAAGTTGAGGATGTAGGCGATGAACAGCGCGAAGATCAGCTTAAGCGGCACCGTCATGAACGCATAGGCGAAGGTCACCTGCAGCGCCTTGACGTTCTTCGTCTTGGTAAAGGCGTCGATGTAGTTCTGCAGGCCCACAAAGTGCTGCGCGCCCTTGAACAGATCGTAGTCCGTAAAGCTGTAAACCAGCGAGGAGACGAATGGATACAGCTTGAAGATGCAAAATCCGATGAGCCACGGCAGAATCAGAAAGAAGCCCATATAGCCCTGCTCAAGCTTGCTCAGCCCGCGGCGCTTCCTTCTCAGATCCGGCCTGACCGTGGAAGACCCTCCTGCTTTCGTCATGGATCTCCCCCTCCTATTCTCAAAAAATCCTCTCAAGCCCAAAAAGCCGAAGCGGCAGGGTCATCCCCGAACCGCTTCGGCTGATGAGCTTCCTTGGTAAAGTGACCGGCCCTCGGGCTTACTCGGCCTCAAGCACCTCGGTGATGCCTTCGATGAGCGCGTCAGCGGCGTCCTCAACGCTGTAGTCGCCGTAGGAGAGGCCCTCCATCGCGTCAGCGTACACACCGTCGTTGTTCTTGAGCGCAGCCGCCTCGAACTTCGGGTCGAGGGCGTTCTTGCACCAGGCCATGACCTTGCTGTTCGCCTCGGCGACCTTCTCGTTGAGCAGGCCCTCGGAGAGGCACAGCGCGTTAGCCTTCTTTGACAGCGGGATGCCGCGCTGGCTGTTCATCAGGCGGGCGCCCTCCTCGCTGTTGAGCAGGAACTCGATGAGGCTGGCAGCCAGCTTCTTGTCGGCAGCGGTGTTGGCGATGCACATCGCCATGGAAACCTTGGTGAAGCCGCCCTGATACTCGCCCATGTCGGTGAAGTAATCGCCGACGATGAACTCCTGGCCCTCGTTGAGCGCTTTCTCAAACTTGGAAGCGGAGGAATCCCACTCGAAGATGCCGGCGTACTTGCCTTCCATCCACTTGGGGTTCTTGTCGAGGCTGTCCGCACCGTCGCCGGTGAGCGTCTCGGAGCTCGGGATGACGTGCGCGTCCTCGAGGCTCTGGATGAACGCCAGACCCTCGACGACCTCGTCCTTGGTGTAGTTGAGCTTGCCGTCAACCACCCAGTCCTTGCCGTACTTGCACTCGAGGTAGTGCACCATGAGGATCATCTTGTCGTAAGAGCCCAGCGCCAGCGGATAGCACTCGTCGCCCAGCTTCTCAGCGAAGATGGGGCCAGCGGCCATCAGATCGGCGAGGGTCTTCGGCGTCTCAAGGCCGGCCTTCTCGAAGGTGGTCTTGTTCCAGTAGAAGATACGGCCGGTCATGGACACCGGGATCGCCAGCAGCTTGCCGTCGACGGTGCACTGCGCGAGCGCGCCCTCGTCAAACTGGGACAGGTCGATGACGTCCGCAACCTCGTTGAGGTCGTAGAACTTGGAGCTGCCGTCCGCGTTGGTGAAGGAGAACAGCCAGTTCCAGTTGACCTGGTTCACGTCGAACGCAGAGTCAGACGCGAAGTACTGGCTCATCTTGTCCTCCCAGCCGGACCATGCGCTGTAGGTGCACACGACGTCCGCGCCGGTCTGCGCCTTGAAGGCGTCAACGGCGGCCTGAGTCGCCTCGTGGCGGGCGTCGCCGCCCCACCAGGAGAAGGTGAGGGAGCCCTCGGCCATGGCGGCGACGGCGGTCAGCGCCAGCACCGCAGTGAGAAGGCACGCGATAAACTTTTTCATGGGAATCGCACTCCTTTTTGTAATATTGCCGGTTGCCCGGCGCGAAGGGACGAAGCCTGTCCCTCTCTGCCGAAACGACTTGCGGGGCGACCTCTCCATCGGAAAGACTTTGCCCGTTTCGTACACTCACATTATAATTTTTTGTGCTTTCTGTGTCAAGTGCATAAAACGGAAATCAAAGATTTATGCATAAATTTGTTAGGTTGAGCGATAAACCTTTGATAAAAATCAGACACCTGTGCGCGCGCAGGCCATCAGAAAGGGCGCGGTGCCCTTCGTGTCGCCGCTGCACACCGTCTCGGTGACGTAGTACTCGTAGGTGCCGCTGCGGTAGGGCTCGCCGCCCAGACCGGCCACCTTGCAGATGCGCGTGAGCTCCGGGAAACCGTCCGCCGCGGTGACGACGTTCTTCTCCCACAGGGCGTCCATGCTCTCGCGCGCCATGCGTCCCGCCTTGCCGTCCGCCGTGCCCAGCGCCTCGGCGGAGGCCAGTCCGTGGATGAACATCGCCGAGCAGGAGGATTCCGCGTAGTTCTCCTCACTCTCAGGCATGTCCATCACCTGATGCCAGAGCAGGTCGCTGCCGCGCGTCTCCATCACGGCCTCAAGCAGGGAGCCCAGCTGCGCGCGGATGACCTCGTAGCCGGGATGCGTCTTGGGCAGGCTCTCGAGCACATCCACATGCGCCATCACGAACCAGCCCATCGCGCGCCCCCAGACGTGCGGGGAGCGGCCCGTCTGCGGGT
>JALFHA010000116.1 GCA_022776785.1 Clostridiales bacterium
CGGAGTCTCCTCAAACCGTGGGCTGTTGCAAGAAACTTTGCTCAGAAAGGCGTAGACTGGCATTTCACCACCGATGATGCAAGAACCAAGTTGAAGCATCTATACCCCATTATAAAGATTTAGGATTTACAAAGTACTAGCCATGCCCAAAGCTGCTGGGCCAGCGCTTCGGCTTCCTCGTCGGTCAGGGCGTATGTATCCAGAACCTCAATGGAGACATAGCCGCACAGCACTTCGTATTCCTCGGTCATTAACCAGACCCGAACCATGTCGCCCGCATCTTGCTCCACAACTTCCGTCGCTAGCAGCACAGAGTTGCACGCCGCGATCTCATAGAGCGCGCCCTGCGTCACGTCCGCCGAGCGCCAGAGCGGGGCAGGCCCCTGCAACAGCACATAGGCGTGATCGCTTTGCCAAAGCGCATCACGGACGACAAGGGGTCCCGGCTGTTCTTCCGGCTGCTCCTCTGCCGCATCCCCGGTAGCTTCTTCTGCCGATTCATCGGTTTCCACCTCATCCGTGGCATATTCTTCATCCGGGGCGATTTCTTGAGCCTCTGGCTCATCCGTGTTTCCCTCCGGTCCGGCTTCGGTTGTCGGAATCTCCTCCGGCAATTCCTCCGGGTCTTTCTCCGATAGGGGAGGTTCCTGCGTGCCTTCTTCTTGTGAAGGTGTCTCCACCGTGACGTCCTCCGACGCAGCTTCGGGCAGCAAAAAATCCCCATCCTCCGGGGATTCCATCATATTGGCTTCGGCATCCAGTCCTTCCTCTGCGTTCTCCGCTTCCTCCTGCACGATGATGTCATCGCTTTCCGCAAACACGTTGAGCGGAAGCAGAGACGCAAGCATCACCAGCGCCAGAAACAGCGCCGTTCCTCTTCTTCGTTTCGTTTTTCGTTCCATAAGCACCTCCTGTTTACTGTTTGACCGCCATGACCACCATTCTGCCGTCCGCTCCGGCATAGCTGCGGTCACAGGTGATGAGGGTTACAATCTCATCCTCTTCATTCACCTCCACGCCTGTGTCATAAAACGAAAGCGCCTGTGCCCTCTGCACAAACGCCATGAATGCCTCGCCGCTGGGGAAGTTCGCCACGGACGGGTCCCACTCCTGAATGTTCATATTCAGCGCGGCGAATACGCGATAGGTTTCTCTGCGATAGAGCGAATCCAGCACGATGCTGTCATGCTCCTGCCAGAAGCTCTGCTTCTTGTATCCTGTCATCACAGCAGATGAATTTGCCCATGTCGGATCAATCGAAAATGTCAGCGGTAGTGCTGCCGGAACAGAGAATTACCATCGGTTTGGCCTTAATCAGTATGTAAACGATCAAACCCCTCCAACCTTTCTCTGGCATACGGCGAGCGATCAGGCGGTTCCCGTGGAAAACAGCCTCAAAATGGCTGAGGCGCTTTCCCGTCACCATGTTCCCTATGAGCTGCATATTCTGCCCGAAGGGCCTCATGGCATGAGCGTTTGTACGTATGAAGTCGGCACACCCTCTGCCTATAACGCCAGATGGGTGGAGTGGGCCATTCATTGGCTCAACACAGTCTTTGAAGCAGCTCTATAGGTTCCTGCTGTTATAAACAACATCTGCAACAGGAGGGATGAAGCATTGAGACGGGCACTCGCCATTGACATTGGCGCATCCTCCGGGCGGCACATCGTCGGCTGGACGGAGGACGGGGAAATCAGGACGCAGGAGATCTACCGCTTCCCCAACGGCGTGCACGAGGTGGATGGGCACCTGTGCTGGGAGACGGAGGCGCTGGTGTTCGAGGTGAAGCGCGGCATAGAAGCGGCGCGCGCGGCGTATCCGGACATCGTGAGCCTGTCGATTGACACGTGGGGCGTCGATTATGTACTGCTGCACGGCAACGAGGAGGTCACGCCCATCCACGCCTACCGTGACAGCCGGACGGAGAAGGGTATCCCGAAGGTTCACGAAATCATGCCGTTTTCAGAGCTGTACCGCCGCACGGGCTGCCAGTTCCAGCCGTTCAACAGCCTCTATCAGCTCTTTGCGGATGAGGAGAACGGCAGGCTTGCGGGCGTCACCGACCTGCTGATGATGCCGGAATACCTGCTCTATAAGCTCTGCGGTGTGCGCGCGCGGGAATACACCAACGCGACGACCATGGGGCTGGTCAGCGCGCAGACCGGCGCGTTTGACATGGACATCGTCCACGCGCTCGGGCTGCCGGAGCACCTGTTCCCGGCACTGTGCCAGCCGGGCACAGTCATCGGCGAATACGAGGGCATCGCGTGCGTGCTCTGCGCGACACACGATACGGCCTCCGCCGTCGAGGGCATCCCGATGGACGGCAGCCAGCCGTACATCTCGTCCGGCACGTGGAGCCTGCTGGGCGTCAAAACGGAGCATCCGCTCACCGACGCAGCCAGCGAGGCAGCGAACTACTCCAACGAGGGCGGCGTGGGCTACAACCGCTACCAGAAGAACATCATGGGCATGTGGCTGGTCAACGAGCTGCGCCGCGACCTTTGCCCGAACGCACCGTTTGGCGAGATCGTGGCATCGGCGCAGGAGAGCGACTGCGCGCTGCTCGTCGATGCAAATGCGCCGGCATTCCTCTCCCCGGTCAGCATGAAGGCGGCGTTTGACGCAGCGACGGGCAATCAGCTGCGCACGCCGGGCGACTACTTCCGCTGCGCATACCGCAGCCTCGCCGCGAGCTACCGGGACGCGCTCTCCGAGCTGGAGCGCAACACGGGCAAGACCTATGAGAAGCTGTACATCGTCGGCGGCGGGGCAAAAAATGCGTTCCTCAACGCGCTGACGGCGGAAGCCACGGGCAAGGAGGTCGTCGCGCTGCCCATCGAGGCAACGGCACTCGGAAATCTCAAAATACAATTGGAGGCAAGTCTATGAGCTATCAGGAAGCAAAAGCGAAGTATGCCGCGCTGGGCGTCGATACCGACGCGGCGCTGGCACGTCTTTCCGCGGTGCCGGTGTCCGTGCACTGCTGGCAGGGCGACGACGTGCGCGGCTTTGACACCGACCCCACCAAGCCGCTGACCGGCGGCATCCAGACGACAGGCAACTATCCGGGCCGCGCGCGCACGCCGGAGGAGCTGATGGCGGACTTCGACGAGATGCTGCGCCTGTGCCCCCGGCACGAAGAAGCTCAACCTGCACGCCAGCTACGCCATCTTTGAGAATGGCGAGTGGGCCGACCGCGACAAGCTCGAGCCGAAGCACTTCAAAAAATGGGTGGAATTCTGCAAGGCGCGCGGCCTGGGCGCGGACTTCAACCCGACGTTCTTCTCCCATCCCAAGTGCGACCCGCTGACGCTGTCCTCCCCGAATGAGGAAACCCGCCGCTTCTGGATCGAGCACGGCAAGGCGTGCATCCGCATCAGCAGCTATTTGGCAGAGGAGCTGGGCCAGCCCTGTGTGATGAACATCTGGACGGGCGACGGCTTCAAGGACATCCCTGCCGACCGCATGGGCCCGCGCGTGCGCTACCGCCAAAGCATCGATGAAATCCTCTCCGAGCCTTATGACTTCACGAAGGTCAAGCCCTGCATCGAGAGCAAGGTGTTCGGCATCGGCGTGGAGGCGTACACCGTCGGCAGCGCCGAGTTTGCGCTCAGCTACGCCGCCGCGAACATGGACAAGTGCATTCCGCTGATGGACAACGGGCACTATCACCCGACCGAAGTCGTCAGCGACAAGATTCCTGCGCTGCTCACGTTCTTCCCGGAGATCGCGCTGCACATCACGCGCCCCATCCGCTGGGACAGCGACCACGTCGTGCTCTTTGACGACGAGACGCGCGAGATTGCCAAGGAGATCGTCCGCTGCGGCGGGCTGGATGGGCGGGTGAACATCGCGCTTGACTACTTCGACGCGAGCATCAACCGCATCGCCGCGTGGACGGTTGGCGTGCGCAACCTCCAGAAGGCGCTGCTCTATGCGCTGCTCACGCCGAACGAGGCGCTCGGGCAGCTGCAGGACGAGGGCGATTTCACCGCGCTGCTCGTTAAGCAGGAGGAAATGAAGAACCTGCCGTTTGGCGAGGTGTGGGACGCATATTGCGAGAAGGCGGGCGTCCCGAAGGATGGCGAGTGGTTTGATGAAGTCAAGCGTTACGAGCAGGACGTTTTGAGCAAGCGTAACTGACAGAAAAGCAGGAGGATGAAACCAAATGGGCATGCTCGATCTGACCGTGATGAAGAACTATATCCGCATGGCGGACGACGGCTGGCAGCAGGGCTGGCATGAGCGCAACGGCGGCAACCTCACCTATCGCCTGACGAAGGCAGAGGTGGAAGAAATGCGCCCGTTCTTCTATGAGAATCCGCGTGAGTGGGTGAACATGGGCGTCACCGGCAAAAACCTTGCGGGCGAGTACTTCATCTCCACCGGCTCCGGCAAGTACATGCGCAACGTCACGCTTGACCCGGAGGACTGCCTGTGCGTCGTGGAAATCAACGGCGCGGGCGACAGCTATCGCATCGTCTGGGGCCTCAAAAACGGCGGGCGTCCCACGAGCGAGTTCCCCAGCCACTTCATGAACCACTCCGTGCGCGTTGCAGCGACGGACGGCGCCTGCCGCGTGATCTACCACGCGCACCCGGCAAACGTCATCGCGCTGACGTATGTGCTCCCGCTGACCGATCGCGACTTCTCCCGTGCGCTGTGGAAGAGCGCGACGGAGTGCCCCGTCGTGTTCCCGGGCGGCGTGGGCGTCGTGCCGTGGATGGTGCCCGGCGGCGCGGACATCGCGCTGGCGACCTGCGAGAAGATGAAGGACTACGAGGCTGCCGTCTGGGCGCATCATGGCCTGTTCGTCTCCGGCCCGGACTTTGACACGACCTTCGGCCTCATGCACACGATTGAGAAGTCCGCGCAGATCTGGGTGCTCGCGCATTCCTGCGGGCAGGAGCGCCAGACCATCACCGACGACGACCTGCGCGCCATCGCGAAGGAGTTCGGCGTGACGCTGCGGGAGGAGTTTCTTGACTGAGGAGGAACGACATGGAGCGCATGGCATGGAGGGGCAGAATCAGGCCCGGCTGCAAGCAGGAATACATCCGCCGCCACAATGAAATCTGGCCGGAGATGAAGGCCGTTCTCAAACAGGCTGGCATCTGCAATTACACGATCTTCGCCGACGGTGACGAACTGTTCGGCTACTACGAGTGCGAAAAGGGTGTCGCGTTTGCGGAAAGGACGCAGGCGGAAAGCCCGGTCGTTGACCGCTGGAACGCATACATGGGGGACATCCTCGAACTCGTCATGGACCCCGAAACCGGCGCACAGCCCAAAATGGAGCCGGTGTTCCGGCTGGACTGATACTGTTTCGCAGCTAAAAGATTGAGGTTTTGCGCGAATCGATGGTGGGGTTTGGGCGGCAGTCCAACGGAACCTTGTTGCGAAACAATTCTCAAAAGCAGTCAGGGAGCGAAGCGTTACCTGACGTGGAACCTTGCAAAACAGTATGAATGAACAACAACGCCTGCCAAATGAAATCGCTTCGGTTTCATTGACAGGCGTTGCCGTTTGCTATTGAGGGTTTTTTGAGGAATATCACCTGACAAAACTGCTTGTGTAGAGTCTCGTGGCGCTACGAGAAATCGCACTGCGCAACGGCGAGCAGTACATTCAGATGCGAATCGGCGTCGGGTACAGGATGGCGCCGATGGAGAAGTAAAGAGAGTCATATCGCGCTGAATCTGGGACAGGTGAAACGCAAAAAACAGCATGGAGCAGGAAGATAAGAAGCTGTTTTCATAAGCGGCGGATGAGTAACATGACATGAGAAATAATCACCATTGTTTCTTGTGAAGGAATGGTGATTTCAAAATCTTTAGCAAGTCGGCGAAAAGTATTCATCCATGCGAATGTTCTTTCGACAACCCAGCGCCATGGAAGCTTTTCCCATTCATGGGGCTTGATTTTTTCAGAGATATCGACAGAGCGGTGCAATTCTGATTTCACTTCACTAACGAATGTACCTCGATATCCTGCATCCGCACAGAATCCTTTGATAGAAGGATACTTTTCACAGGCTTTCTGAGCTACTGTAATACCAGATTTTGTATCGTGAAGATTTGCTGCATGAACTGTAACTGCCAGCAGGTTCCCCATTGTATCTACAACGATATGTCGTTTTCTGCCTTTTGTTTTTTCCCCCGTCGATCCCTCTTTCTTCATTGTATGCCACTGTTTTGACACTTTGAGAATCGATTAGGGCATAGCTGGGTTCAGCATTTCATCCGGCATCAGTACGAACCTTTTCAACCAGATGAACGAGGATTTTCTCCCATAATCCTGACTTTTGTCCCCGGCTGAAAAAACTGTATACCGTTTGATATGGCGGAAAATCATGTGGAAGATTTCGCCACTGACATCCTGTCTTGGTGATGTACAGGACTGCGTTGGTCAGTTCACGCTTGCTCCATTTGCGATTGCGCATTCCTGAATACAGAGGCTCTATTTCTCCCCACTGTGTATCTGTTAAATCAGTTGGATACGGCTTGCGTGTTTCTTTGACTTTTTTCATGCTGTTATTATGCCACTTTTGCCTTATGAAAACAAGTTCTTAATGACAAGATTGGCTCTTTGCTTGAATTCAGAAGGTGGACGTCGGTATAATGGACTTATAAAACCGTTCCTTGATAAAAGGCCATCTGGAACTGCATGGAGCAGTCAAAGCTGTTGATGAACCGCTTCCATGCGGCAAAAATGGTCTCCTGCTCCTCCTGCATGGAGAGCTGGTAGTTGATGTCCTCAAAACGGATGGTCTTGGAATACAGCGTTTCCCCGACGCGGCAGATGCCGTCCGGGGACATGCGCTGATACGGAATGGTCTGTTGCGCGGTGGCGGGATATTTGCCCGTACCGCGCGCCCGCTTCACGGCCTCACGGATCAGCCGCTTTTCTTCTCGGGTAAGCTTTCGCTTTTTTGTTTCGGACAATGGCTTTCACCTCCCTG
The DNA here is from genome assembly GCA_022776785.1 of Clostridiales bacterium. Lineage (GTDB taxonomy): Bacteria > Bacillota > Clostridia > Christensenellales > Aristaeellaceae > Ventricola. The sequence goes on from JALFHA010000116.1 coordinate 6,966, forward strand.
TTGAGCTTTGCCTGACGCTCCAGCAGCATGTAGTAGTTTTCCGTCTGGTAGACGCGCTTCTTCGGGCGAAGGAACGTCGCCTCGATGAAGTGCGTCAGCACGGTTTCCAGCGGCTCGCCGTTCTTCTCATAGACGCCCAGCAGAAAAAATGGCAGCATGACCGCCACCATCACCAGTGACGCCGCGCCGCCCGGAAGAACAGGCCGCAGGACAAAGTAAAGCGGGACGCCCACGAGCACCCCGCCGCCAAAGCAAAATATCTGCCTTTTGGTGAGATTGAAGACGACCTTCTGCTTGACGTGGGAAAGGTCCTTGGGGATGTTGACACTGATCATCTATCTTCCTCCTTCGTCAGTGTGCGCTCAGAACGCTTTTTGCCAGGCTGCTGGTCTTCATCAGCGAGAAGCAGAGCAGCACCGTATAGCCGATGCACGTCCAGATTGCTTTGGTGATGTCGGTCTCTACGGCGATATTGCGGATGAGCACGGCGTAGATCGCCACGCACAGCATGATGAGCACGGCCTGCACACCGAGCGCAAACAGGCTGCGCAGGTAGTTGGTGTCCAGCTGGCTCCATTCCCGGTTGGCGAAGGTCGCCATGGGGATGGGCGCAACGGACGCGACCAGATAGATCTCAATCATGCGTCCATAGGTGATGATGAAGATGCAGATGGTCAGCGCCCACATCGTAATGGAAATCAAATGGCTCTGTATCCACAGGCTGAACAGGCTGCCCAGCTCCATCTCCATGAGCCGCGCTTCGAGGTCGGCCATCGCGCTGTCGATCCCGATGCTCGTGCTCCCTGTAATCAGGCCGGACGCCTGATTCACAAGGCTCTGCGTCAGCTCGAAGATGCCCTCGACGATGTTCCATGTATTGGAGACGATCAGGATGGAGATCGCCGTCTTGAACGTCCACTTGTAGAGGAGAAAGAGGTCGAAGTCGTGCATGTTGTTGCGGTCAACGAGCATCTGCACCAGCTCCAGCGTCGCCACCAGCGCCAGAATCACGCCCGCCACCGGCACGACGACGTTGTCCGACAGGCCGCGCACCATGGCAAAGATGCTGCCGTTCCACGTCTGCGGCGTCGCGCCGACGTTTCCAGCGATGCCCGCGATCTGCTCGTTGACGTTGTCAAACAGCCCCGTGAGCGCATCCATGATGCCTCCGACCAGCATTTCCCCCAGCCATTCGGTCAGCTTATCCCAGATAAAATTCAATGTTTGTCCCTCCCTTCCAAAACTCCCGGCCACCCGGGAGATCGACGGGTTTCATGCGGCGTGACCCTTTCCGGCATCAGAACAGCGTGGCAAGGATCGGGATCACGGTCGTGCCGAAGAGCGCGACTGCTGCGCCGGCCATGAGCTGCTTGATGCCCTGGGACTTCGCGCCGGGGTTGTCCGAGCCGTAGCCTTCCAGCAGGTTGATGACGCCCCATGCGCCATAGCCCGCACCGAGGGCAACCACACAGGTCTGAAGGGTATTGATTGCAGTGGTGAAAAACGTCATTCTTTTCTTAAACCGGAAACTGTGGGAGATTCTCAGATATTTCTCATATTTCGTCAAAACCAGAAAGAAAAACGCTGGAACACCCTTCGTCCAGCGCCTCCCGCTCCGGTTTATCCTCCTTATTTCGATATTTTGACTGATTCCTTCTGGTCTTGTACGCGCGCTGCACGGGGCGGCGCGCGGATGAATTGAATCAGGCAGAACATAGGTATCCCCCTTTTCTTCTTCAAATTGCTCGATCAAAAGCGCACAAAAAAACACAGGCTCGAAGCTGAGTCTGTGCTTTGTATGCTTCATGTGGCTTCTATGTGCATTCATTTTCCAGGTGTTGACCGGTTATTCACGCTCCAGCAGACGCATGGCGCGCTTTTTGACCTGTTCCTCCATGAGCTTTAGCCGCTTGGGCGGCAGGTTGTACCGCGCATGGCGCCTAAAGCGGAAGGTCAGCAGCCTGCGAAGCTGCTCGCGGTTTTCCTCTGTCATGAAGCGTCTGGCCGTCGCAAAGAAATCGTCGTACACACAGGGGACCAGCGTGTCGATGTATTGCTGAAAGGCTTCCGCGCTCTCATAATCCTCCGGCCCGGCCTGATTAAACAGGGAATTGCCGTGGTCAAACAGCGGTGCGGGCGCGGCGATGGTGTTCGTCCGGTTGTCGATCATGAAGCCGAAATTGCCGTAGTGCCTGTCCGTATTGCAGATGACGGCGTCGAACACGAGCATATCCCGGAAGGCCTTCATAAAGGGTTCGCCCAGCGCGTCAACAAACCTGACCGCCGCCTCAAAGCCGCCCGTGCGCACCAGATTGCCGATGGGCATATACGCATGATCCACGTCCGTGAACAGCGCACAGGTCGAGCAGAGCTTCCCC
>JALFHA010000120.1 GCA_022776785.1 Clostridiales bacterium
TATTGTTCAAAAGAAAAAGCAGTTTCAGAGCAGGATGCGAAGCATCCTACGATTGAAACGGGGCTGATTCTGCAAAGCTAGATTTTAGCCGCAAAATAGTATAAGTCCTTCTGCAAAGCTTCGGACTCGACCACAAAGCAACGGGACTTACGTCACTTGGTCGGTGATGCAACCGGCATCATGCCGGTTTTACTATGAAAGTCCTTCCGTAAAGCTTCGGCCTCGGCCGCAAGGCAACGGGACTTTCATCACTTGGTCGGTAATGCAATCGGCATCATGCCGGTTACTCTGTAAATCCTCCCGCAAAGCTCCGGCCTCGGTCTCAAAGCGACGGGATTTACAGCGTTTCGTCGGCGATGCAGCCGGCATCATGCCGGTCAGATCAGCGCTTGGTCGTCAGGCGGTGTAAAAAACAGCCCTTCCCCCGTTTTAGGGCGAAAGGCTGTTTCGCTGTACCACCTAAATTCCGTGCCTGCGCACGCTCTGCGGACACGAGCGGCACACGCCGCGTCATATCCTCTCCCCTGTAACGGTGGGACTCCGGCGCACCTACTTGCACGGCAAAGCCGGGTTCAGCACGCAGCTCGGAGGCGACGCTTCCGCGCTTCACGCAGGAGCCTCGCACCGTCGCTCCCTCGCTTGGCGTTCCCTCGCGGATTCTTCCTCGTCATCGCCGGATATGTGCACCTATCTTATCACGCACTTGTGGCGGTGTCAAGCGGTTTTCTGTCAAAAAGTGAGCAAATTTGCATTATATGGTGAAAATATTTCATGATATAACGCGGTCGGCGTTCTTCTTCTCACGCCTTCTGCGCAATCCCACGCCCAGCATCGCCAGCAGCGTCAGCAAAGAGACTGCATCGCACACGCGCCAGACGGCCTTCCCCGCAAACCAGACGCGCAGCGTTCCGCTCGTTCCCGCGGGCAGCAGAACCGTCAGGCGGTTGTTCTCCCCCCTGCCGACCTCAAGGCGCTGCCCGTCCGCCTCGGCGGCGTAGCCGTCAAAGGCGAAAAGCGGCAGCGACAGCTCGGAATCCTCCCATGCCTCGACCTGCGCGCACACGCGCGTACCCTCCTTGGCGTACTGCGTCACATCAAGCCACGGAGAGGCCAGCGGCTCCCTGTCCGCCGTGCCCTCCAGCGCCGTGCCCGGCAGCAAGTATTCGGTGTACGTCAGGCGGCTGCTGACGCTCTGCCCGTATTCGATGGTGCTGTCACTGCGCGTCTGCCTGTCCAGCGTGGGCAGGGCAAAGAGAACCGCCAGCGCCAGCACGCCCGCAGCCGTCCGTTCAGGCCGCTCCCGGGCGAACTGAACAAAGCCATATCCGCCTGCCAGCGTCCAAAGCAGCACGGCAAACTCCATCAGCCGCCACGCAAATTGCAGATAGTCGGACAGCCCGCCCGTCAGCACGCGCACATGGCTCCACGGGAACAGAGTGGTCGTCATGAAGGCCGCGGCGCAGCCGCAGATCGACGCCCCCAGTGCAAAGCGCAGGCTTTCATCCGTTCTCAAAGCGCCCGTGCGCGTCACAGCCAGATAAGCCACGAGCAGCACGCCCAGCAGCAGCGGCAGCCCCGGCTCGATGGCCTGCGGGTTGATCGTCGTGTCCAGCGGATCGACGGCCATATCCCCCGCGCCCCAGAGGAAGAGCTGCGCCGGGGCAATCGCGCTGTCCGCCGTATTGCGCAGGATGCTCTGCGCGCCGATGCCCTGCGCGCTGTACATCAGGAAGGGCACGAGCTGGAACAGGCACAGCAGCACCGTGCAGCCCGCCGCCTTACAAAGCGCCGCCAGCCGCTCCTCCCGGACGATGCGCCGGATAAAGAGCACGCACACCGCCGCCGCAAGCGCCGCGCACAGCAGCGTTGTGAGCATGTGGCTCAGGTAGATGCACGCCGCGCCCGCCGAAAGCAGCGGCCAGCGCCGCCTGTCCCCGAAAACGACCTCCCACAGCCCCAGCAAAAACACCGGCAGCAGACTCATGGCCGTCGCCTCGCCCAGCGCGCAGCGGACATAGCAGTCCGTAATCCGGTAGAGCGCCAGCGTGTAGAGGATGGACGCGCAGGCTGCCGCCCATTTGTCGCCAAGGATGCGTTTGGCGCAGGCGTACATCGTCGCCGCCGCGAGGGCGTTCATCACGACGAAGTACAGGTTCAGCACATACTGTATGGATGCGCCGCAAAGCAGCATCAGCGCAAACGGATACAGAAATACATCCGGGTAGAACACAGACGTCGCCGCGCCGTAGCCGCTGTAGGAGAAGCCGCCCACCCGCACGGGGAGCTGCCCTGCGCGCAGCCCGTCCGCCAGATTGCACAGCCGCGCCGCGTGGAACGGCGTATCGTAGACGCTGATGAGGTTGTCCCTCATCGAGGGGACGGAGGCAAAGACGACCGCCGCCGCGATGAGCAGCAGCCTGCCGCGCTCCTCCGCCGCCCAGCCGCCGCGGCGCAGCCGCAGCCACACGGCGCAGAAAATCAGCGCGGCGATGGCAAAGGTGAAGGCGTGATCCCGGTAAAACGGCGAATACAGCCGGAAATCCACGACCTGAATCCGCTCGCCACCCTCAAAGCAGACGACAATCTCGAACTGCTCCGCCGTCTCATACAGCTCAAAGCTGATCTCGCCCTGCGCCAAGTCCGGGCCGACGGCAAATTCTCCGACCGACATAGCCGCGTCATTGCCGCTGCGCAGCAGCACACGGTTCTCCCCGTCGCCGTCGATGATCCACTTGAGCCGGTATGTCCCAGCCGGCAGCGTAAAGCCCGGTCCGCCGTTCATCTCTCCATAGCCGTCCTGCGCGCTGCGCTCACTCCCGGCGGGGAAGCTCAGCACATTCTCCGTCATATTGATCCATGTTTTCTGTCTGTTCAGCACGCCTGTGCAGAATACCGCCGCCGCCAGAAGCAGCGCCAGCGCGACAGGCCCCCACGTTCTGAGCTTCTCCTTCACGCCAAACCTCCCGTCGTTTTTCCGCGCGCCTCCGGATGGGCGTGCGCTGTGCGCGCCTTACCCGCAGGGCGGCCTGTCAGGCCATTGCCGATCAACCAGCATGATGCCGGTTGCAAGCCCTCCGAAGTGATGTAATACTATTTTGCGGCTAAAATCTAGCTTTGCAGAATCAGCCCCGTTTCAATCGTAGGATGCTTCGCATCCTGCTCTGAAACTGCTTTTTCTTTTGAACAATAAGGGAACATTGGGCTG
>JALFHA010000190.1 GCA_022776785.1 Clostridiales bacterium
TCCTGCTCTGAAACTGCTTTTTCTTTTGAACAATAAGGGAACATTGGGCTGCCGCCCAAACCTGCTTGAGGGATTTCATCCCTCAAACTCCCTTCTTCGCTTCGCGCTTATATTCGAGCTTTTAAGTGCAAGACAGTATTATTCATCCATCTGCTTGTCGCTCTGGGCGACGGCCCTGCACAGGGCGAGCATGAGCTGGCAGGACTTGGGCGAGCAGCCCGTGGCCTGCATGGCGATGGCCTGCCCCAGCTCCAGCGCCTCGTCGCTCGGCGAGAAGTCGAAGCTCGCCTCATCGATGCTGCCGCGCAGCAGCGTGGGCACGCTGACATGGAGCACGCGGGCGATCTGCGCAAGCTGCTCGAGCGCGGCCGGGCGCTCGCCGCGCTCCAGACGGCCAAAATGAAGCTGGGACATCTTGAGCAGCTCGGCGGCCTGCTCCTGTGTGAGCCCCTGCGCCTTGCGCGCTGCGCGGATATTGCTGCCAATGGCTTTGAAGGATACGAGCATTCCAAACTCCTCCGTCTTTTCGATCATTACCGCTAATAATATATCCCAAGACGAAAGAAATGAACACTCCGAAAAAGTATAGAAGGTAACCATTTTGAGCTTTTATGCGAAAAGTTGGGAAAAAAGACAAATATGCGGCGGACAGATCTGTCCGCCGCACAGCCGGCCTTGTGGCGCTTACTTGTGCTGGCCGCACTCGTAGGAGCCGCACATGCTCTCGTCGCACTTGCCTGAATGGCAGCCGCAGTTCGGACGCACGTCGATGGCGTCGAGCTGGCAGGTGTTCCTGTCGCTGTGATGGCGGCAGGAGTCAACAGAGCAACGGATCGTCTGGTTCATCATCATCATTCCTCCATCCTCAAAGCTGTTGTTGCCGCGCCCGCGATGGCCGCGGCTGAGCGATTGCTCGAAGGATAGAGTGCCCGAAGAGGGGAGGATTATGCGCGAAAATTACACGATGAGCCGGTCGCACGCGCCCTGAACCAGCGTGCAGAGCGCCGGGAGATACGTTTCGCCGATATCGCCAATGTGAAGGATGGACAGATACAGCAGCTCGATGACGGAAAGCACCACGCTGTCATCCGTGGTAAAGCGCATTTTGTCATCGACGCGCCGCAGCTCGTCGAAGATGCGGCGGGAGGAGGAGAGAAAGTGCTTCTTGCGGTCGGATTCGCTCTGGCACGAGGTCAGCGCAGGCAGATCCTCGCGCAGGAAGCGCGCGATGCCCATGCGCTGAATCTCGCCGAAGAGTGCGATCACCATCGAGGCGACGCGCGTCTTGCTGTCCCCCTGCGTGCGCTCAAAGGTTTCGACGATGTGGCGCAGGATATACTGCTCCCACTGGGCGGCGACTTCCAGAAAGAGCGCCTCTTTGCTCTCAAAAAACTTGTAAAACGAGGATTTGGAGATGCCGGCCTCGGAGGTCAGCGTCTCCAGAGAGGTTTTCTCCGGCCCGCCGTCGATGGCGTGGCGGCGGGCGCTTGCAAGCAGGCGCTCGCGGATGGCGCTCCTCTGCTCAGGCGTAAAGGGTTGAGCCATAGCGTACCTTCCTTATCTGTTCCCCGAAATCGATTTCCCCGAATGGTCTGCCGGGCAGTCCCCCGATGCTGCGGCGATGGCAGCGGGTCACTTGAGCGTCACGGTGGCGTTCATGCCCGGCAGCAGGGTCTTGCCGGCGGGCAGGGTGATGCGCACGTCGAAGTACGTCGCGTTCTGCTTCTTCGTGCCGATGGGGCGGATGGCCGTCACCATGCCGGAGAACGTCTCGCCCGCGTAAGCGTCGAGCGTATAGGTGAGCGTGTCGCCGACACGGACGCCGCTCAGGTCGAGCTCATCGACCTCGGCGCTCAGCTCAAGCACGGAGAGGTCAGCAATCTCGCACAGGAGCTGGCCGCGGTAGACCTGCGCGCCGGAGACGGTGTTCAGCAGCGTCACCGCGCCGCTGACCGGAGCGGTGAGGGCGAGGGAGACGTCCGTGGGGCACTGGCTGTCTACGACCTCAAGGAGCAGGTCGCCTGTCTTCACCGTATCGCCTGCCTTGACGTGCACGGCGGCGATGCGTCCCTGCGCGGCGATGTTCACGTCGGCATAGCGGGCCACGCTGCCGCGGCCCGTCTCGCTATCGCTGGGCATGCCGCTCTCGCGGAAGCAGCGAACGGTGTCGCCCGGATCGAAATTGCCGGTGAGAATCTCCACGATGTAGCTGCTGCCCGAAACGCTGGTGACGCGGCCTGTGCCCTTCTCGCTGCCGCACTTGAGGTAGAGCGTCTCGCCCGCGTGGAGGTAGCGGTTGTCGTCATCGTCGTATGCCTGCGCGGTGGAGGCGGCGACATAGAGCGGAAGCTCCGGCTCGATGACGATCACAGAGCCGTAGCGCGCGGTCACGCCGGAAGCATCGTCCCCAGCGGCGCCGAAGACGGCGGCGACGGTGCCGTCCTGCGTGGCATAGACGGGCGTGGTATCGAAGGAGAAGAGCGCGTCGCCCGCGGCGACCTCATCGCCTGCGGTCAGGTCAAAGGGCAGCAGCGTGCCGGAAAACGGCGCGGTGAGCTTGACGGTGTTCGGGGCGACGATGGAGGCGTTGGCCGTCTCGGCCAGCGTGCAGGAGGCGGCGAGCACCAGCACAAGCAGCAGGGCGGCGAGGGAAATGAGCTTGGTTTTCATGGCGGTTTCCTTTCTGTCGATGTTGAGGGGGGTTATTCCACGGACTTGAGCGCCTCCACCATGTCGATCTTCTTTACCTTGCGGGTGAGCAGAAGCTGGAGCAGGTAGGAGAAGCAGAACGTGATGGCACAGGCGATGAGCACGGATTGCAGCGTCGGCGCGCCGGGATAGTAGCCCGATTCCGGCTCGCAGGAGTGCAGGATGACGTCGGTGAGGATGATGCCGGGCGCGACGCCAAGCAGGACGCCCAATGCGGAGATGAGGTTGTTCTCCCGCAGGATCAGCTTGCGGATCTCCTTCTGGTGGTAGCCCAGCACCTTGAGCGTCGCGTATTCGCGCGTGCGCTCCACGAAGTTCATCAGCCCCATGTTGTAGCAGATGACGAACGCCAGCGCCAGCGCGATGCCCGTCAGCAGCATGAAGACGGAGGAGAGGGTATCCAGCATGAGGAGCATGTCCTGAATCTGGTCTGCGGGGTAGTCCACGCTGTCCACCTCGTCCATTGCGTCAAGCTGGGCAAGGCAGCGCTCGCCGGGGTTGAGGATCTGGATGGCGGTGGGTGTGAATTCACCCTTGCGCTGGGCCTCCCAGGTGCTTCGGTTCATGTACACGCCCTGTGAGACATTGTTATGTACGATCTGCCCGACGGTCATCTCCAGCGGCTCGTCGTCGCCGGGCAGGTAGAGGCGGAGGGTGTCACCCAGATGGATGTTCAGCGTTTTGGTCAGCTTGTAGGTGACGGCCACCATGCCCGGCTCAAGGCGGACATGGGTCTCATGCTCGCCGAGCCTTTGAAGCGTCTGGCCGTCCTGAAGGATGTTGAGCATCACGGTGCGGGTGCCGCCGTCCGCGCGAAGGGAGATGGACTTCTCCATCACACATTCCACGCGCTCGGCATCGAGCCTGCGCTCGTAGCTCTCCGATGTGCCGACCTCACCCTTGAGGCTGGCGCGCACGTCGTAGCCCAGTGTCCCGGTATAGTAATTGACGCTCATGGCGGTGACGGAATCCTGAAGCCCCAGCGAGGTGATAATGAGCATGTTGCAGCACAGCAGACCGACGAGCGACATGAACGTGCGCAGCTTGTTGCGCATCAGGTTGCGCACGACCATCTTGTTGTTGAAGCTGAAGCGCGTCCACAGCGGGGTGATGCGCTCGAGCAGGATGCGCTTGCCGTCCTTCGGCGGCTTGGGGCGCAGGAGGGCGGCAGTTGTCTCCCGTGCGGCCTTGTGGTAGGAGTAGAGCATGATGAGCACGCTCATCACCACGCTCAGCCCGGTCATGATCCACGCGGGCACGGAGATGGGCGGCACGAGCTGATAGGGCATTTCGCTCTGGCCGATGAACGCATCCCAGAGGTAGAAGGGCAGCGTGTAGTGGCCGATGAGCGTGCCCAGCACCGCGCCGATGAGCGACGGGGCGATGGCGTAGGAGAGATAGTGCCGCTTGATCTGACCGGCGGAGAAGCCCAGCGCGCTGAGCGTGCCCATCTGCAGCCGCTGGTTGTCGATCATGCGCGAGAGGGTGGTCATGACGATGAGCGCTGCGACGGCGTAGGCCAGCAGCGGGAAGATCAGCGTCATGTTTTCAAACATCTGTGCGTCGTTGTTGGCGCGTGTGGTGCTTCTGTGCGAGGCGTGATCCACCACCAGCGCGTCGGGCAGAGCCTCCTCGATGGCTGCGCGTACTGCATTGCCGTCGGCGCTGTCCGCCTTTGTGACGACGATCTGCGTCAGCGGCAGGGCGGGGATGGCGCGCGCATTGATGAGAATGTAGCCGTAGGCGTTCGGGTCGGCCACAATGCCGTCTGAGACGACGATGTACTCCGGGCTGACGACAATGCCCCGCACGAGGAAGGAATACTCCTGCCCATAGAGCTTGACGCGGACGCGGTCGCCCACACCCAGACCGTGCGCAATGGCGAAGCGCTCCTCCACCAGACAGCCGCGCTCGTCGGCGGGGTCAAGAAGCGATCCCTCACGCAGCAGCGGGATGTTGATGTCCATCTCGCCGTCATAGGCGGTCACGCTCAGGTTCACGTCGTCGCCAAAGCCCGTCTCCATGTCGGCGCTGGCGCGGGCGCGCACGCCTGTCACGCCGGGAATAGCCGCCATCTTGTCAAGCGCAGCGCGATCCACGCCGCTGGGCAGCGTGATCCAGTAGTCCGCGATGTTGTTTTCCTCAAAATAGGTATTGAGCGTGGTGCGCGTCATGCGGGCCGTGCCGTCCAGCGCGGCAAACGCGAACGTGCCCAGCGCGCACAGCGCGATGATCGAAAGAAACTGCATCGCCGCCCGGGACATATCCCGGTACAGCTTCCTTCTCAGCGTGTTTTTTACCATGCGATGTCCTCCACGCGCGCGGGATGCTCGCACAGCTCCACGGACTCGATCCCGCCGTTCTTCACCCGGATGACCCGGTTTCCAAGCGGCGCGATCATCGCGTTGTGCGTGATGATGACCACCGTGGCGTTGTGCGTGTGGCACACGTCCGTCAGGAGCGAGAGCACCTGCACGCCGGTCTTGCTGTCCAGCGCGCCGGTCGGCTCGTCGCACAGCAGCAGGGCGGGGTTCTTGCACAGCGCACGGGCGATGGACACGCGCTGCTGCTCGCCGCCGGAGAGCTGGGCCGGGAAGTTGTTCAGCCGCTTGCCCAGCCCTACCTGCTCCATGACCTGCCGGGGGTCGAGCGCATCGCGGCAGACCTGCCGGGCCAGCTCCACGTTCTCAAGCGCCGTGAGGTTGGGCATCAGGTTGTAGAACTGGAAGACGAAGCCCACGTCCGTACGGCGGTATTCGGTCAGCTGCGGGCCGCGCAGGCCGGTGATCTGCTTGCCGCCGACGGTGATGGTGCCGCTGGTGGCCTTGTCCATGCCGCCCAGCAGGTTGAGGATGGTGGTCTTGCCCGCGCCGGAGGGGCCGAGCACGACGCAGAACTCCCCCTTCTCGATGGTGAAGCTCACATTGTCCACAGCCTTAACGACGGTGGAGCCGGAATCATAGTATTTGCAGACGTTTTCAAAGGTGATGTAGCCCACGGGAAACCTCCTGTTCCGAAAGTGCAGACCGGACAGCCGGAGAGAACCGGCGACGATTGGAGAGAATTGGTAAAAACGAAATGACCGTTTTGTTTTTACGAGAGGGGAAAAAGAAATCGGTAAAAACAAAATTCCCGATTTGTTTTTATTATACGGGCGTCCGGTTTTTCTGTCAAGGGCGCGCCGCAAAAAAAGGACTGACCGGGCGCAAAGAGGGGGACTCAAGCGGGCTGCTGCCGATTAAGGACGGTAATTGGCAATTTTGTTGAAGGAAAGTTGAACATTTCCCCGTATTCTCATAAGGGGGAGGTGCGCCATGACGATACTGATTGCGGAGGACGAGCCGGACATCCGCGCGATGCTCGGCGATTATCTGACGGGTGAGGGCTACGACGTGCTGGAGGCGGCAACGGGACGGGAGGCCGTAGCGCGCGGGGCAGAGCCCTGACCTGATTCTGCTGGACGTGGGCCTGCCGGACATGGACGGGCTGGAGGTCTGCCGCCTGCTGCGCGACCACCTGCCCTGCCCGATTCTGTTCCTGACGGCGCGCGTGGAGGAGGCCGACAGGCTGCAGGGCTTCGCCGCGGGCGGGGATGACTATATCCTCAAGCCGTTCAGCCTGCGGGAGCTGGGCGCGCGCGTGCAGGCGCATCTGCGCCGGGAGACGCGCAGCCGGGAGCGCTCGCAGGTGCGCTTTGCACCGGGGCTGGTCATCGACTACGGGCGGCGGACGCTGCTGGCCCACGGCGAGGCAATCCCGCTGCCGAAGAAGGAATTCGACATCGTGGCGCTGCTCTCGACGCATCCGGGGCAGGTCTTTGACAGGGAGCGCATCTACGAGGCCGTCTGGGGGCTCGACGGCGCGGGCGACAGCGCCGTGGTGAGCGAGCATGTGCGGCGCATCCGCGCGAGGCTGAGCGCGGCCGGCTGCGCGGGGCTGATTGAAACCGTTTGGGGAGTGGGCTACCGATGGGCAAGGCTGTAGGCAAAGGCTTGGGTGTCCGCGCGCGTGTCGGCAAGGGGCAAAGGCGCCCGGGCGGCTGGGCGCGCTGGATGGCGCGCCTGCCGCTCAAGCGGGCGCTGTTTGCGTATGTGCTGCTCTTTACGCTGGCGGCTGTCGCGCTGGTGATTGGCACCTGCCTGCTGTGTGAGCTGGGCAAGGACAATCTGATTGCCGGGGGCTGGGTGCGCGTGACCGGAGAGGATGGGCGCATCATGCTGCGCACCTACAAGGGCTTTATGGACGCGACGGCGCTGAGCACGGACGGCGAGGAGCTGCATTACGAGCTGGTGATGAGCGCGGACATGGACGCCCGCTATCAGATGCTCAGCACGATTGAGGGGTTTGGCATATTTGTCTGGCCGCTTGTGTGCATGGTGCTGGCGGCGAGGGCGTTTTACCGGCGCAAGCTGCGCGAGCCGCTGAATGTACTGCGCACGGCGGCACTGCGCATCGGCGAAAACGACCTCGATTTCTCCATCGACTACGATGCGCCGGACGAGATGGGGCGGCTATGCGCGGACTTTGAGCGGATGCGCGCGCGGGTGCTGGAGCATGAGCGTGCGCTCTGGCGCGAGATGGAGGAGAGACGGCGGCAGACCGCCGCGCTCAGCCACGACCTGCGCACGCCGCTGACCGTGCTCAGGGGCGAGGCGGAGCTGCTCGAGGGCGGCACGCTGCCGCCGGAGCGCGTGCGGCGCACGGCGGAGACGATGCGCGGGCATATCCTGCGGATGGAGCGCTATGTCGCGGGCCTGAACGAGATGCGCAGGCTGGAGGATATGCAGCCGCGCAGGGAGCGCATGGCGCTTGGCGCGCTGGCAGAGAGCCTGCGGGAGACGGGCGCGCTGCTCGCCGCACAGGCGGGCCGTGCCTTTGCACTTCATGCGGACGAGGCGCTTGCTGTCGTGCAGGCGGACGAGCAGCTCGTCGAGCGCGTGTTTGACAATGCGATGCAGAATGCACTGCGCTACGCGTCGTCACGCGTGGAGGCGCATCTGACGGCGGCGGGCGGCCGACTTGTGCTGACGGTGCGCGACGACGGCTGCGGCTTTTCGCAGCAGGCGCTCACCCATGCCGCCGACCCCTTCTGGAGCGAGGACAAGACCGGCGCTAAGGGCCACCTCGGCCTCGGGCTGAATATCGCAAGGGGCATCTGCGCGCGGTGCGGCGGCACGCTGACGCTTGAAAACGATGCGCGCGGCGGCGCGTGCGTGAGCGCGGATTTTGGCGCGTGTGGATAAAAAGCTATCATCCTGTTCTGTGTTAAAACCCTCATGCCCGTTCGCTTGGCACCACCATA
>JALFHA010000219.1 GCA_022776785.1 Clostridiales bacterium
CTGCTGGGCTACGGCTATGCCGCGCCGCAGTTCTATCCCGAGCTGTTCCTATATATCCCGGCGGCGCTGCGCCTGCTCGGCGTGTCGCTGACGGTCAGCGTGCTCATCTTTGAGGTGCTCATCAATCTGGCGGCGGCTGCCGTCGCCTATTTAAGCGCGCGACGTATCTTCCGGGATTCCACGGTCGCGCTGGGCGCGTCCGTGCTCTACACGCTGTGCACCTACCGGCTGGCGAACCTCTACGTCCGCGCGACGCTGGGCGAAAGCCTGGCGATGATCTTCTTCCCGCTGCTCATCGCGGCGATGGTCGAGGTGCTGCTGCGCGACGAGCGGCAGTGGCCGCTGCTCTCGCTGGCGATGACCGGCATCTTCATGAGCCATCTGCTCAGCACGATGTTCAGCGTGCTCTTCTGCGCGCTGGCGTGCGTCTGCTGCCTGCCGCGTCTTGTGCGCGAGCCCCGGCGCATCCTCGCCATCCTCAAGGCGGCGGGCGTGATGGTGCTGTGCTCGGCGTGGTTCCTCGTGCCGTTCCTCGATTACGCGCGCGCGGGCATCAGCACGAGCGTGGTGATCGAGTCGGCGGAGCATGTGCTCACCCCCGGCTCGTATCTGGTCGCCTTCTCCGGGCTGGAGCCGACGCTCCCGGCGGAGCTGGAGGATTACGCCTACTCCATCGGCACGGTGCCCGGGCTGGCGCTGCTGCTGGGCTGCGCGGCGCTGCTGGCGCGCCGCTATGCGCATGGCCGCGGCGAGTTGCGGGACCGGCTAGCGCTGGCGCTGGCCGCGCTGGGCGCGCTGGCGCTGCTGGCCGCGACGGACGCCTTCCCGTGGGAGACGCTCTGCCGGATGCGCGCGCCGATTTCCACCTTCTTCATGCAGATTCAGTTCCCGTGGCGGCTGGTGAGCGTGGCCGTGCCGATGCTCTCCCTGGCGGCGGCGTGGGGCTATCTGCGCGAGAATGCCCGGCGCACGGCGGGCATGGCGGTCATCGTGGTGCTCAGCACCGTGCTGGGCGGCTATACGATGCAGCATTTCGTCATGCAGGAGCCCATGCTCACGCCGGAGGATTACTGCGATACGCGTATCATTCAGTATGAGTACACCTATCCGGGCACGGAGAAGAGCGCGCTGGAGCCGGGCTATGCATTCAACGGCTCGCACCAGCTCGAGCTGAGGGATTTGGAAAAGCAGGGCTCGCGCCTCTCCTGCACCATCGACAACCCCGGCGAGGGCGCGTATATCGAGCTGTCCCTGCTCTATTACCCCTACTACCGCGCGAAGCTGAATGGGCAGGAATGCCGCGTCGTGCGCGGGACGAACAACGTGCTGCGCATCTTCTGCCCGGCCAACGCGGACAGCGCGCGGCTGACGGTGTGGTTTGATCCACCGCTGCTGTGGCGGCTTGCGCAGGGCGCGTCGCTGGCGGGGCTTGTGCTGCTGCTCGCCGCGCTTGCGCGGCGCGGGAGGCGGCGCGCATGAGCGGCAAAGAAACCGTCCGCGTGAGCGTGCGCGCTGTCGTGGAGACGACGCTGCACGAGAGCGACCTTTCCCCGGCGGCGCTTTCCGCCCGGAGGATGTGCGAGGGCGCGGCGGCGCACAGGCTGCGCCAGAGCGAGGGCGCGAGAACCGAGCGGGCATACCGTGCCGAGACAGCGCTTTCCGCCGACTATGAGGGCGAGACGCTGACGCTGCGCGTCACGGGGCGCGCGGACGCGCTGCTTGAGCGCGAGGACGGCATGGCCGTCGTCGAGGAGATCAAGCTCGGCGAGGCGGACAGCCCGCTGCACGAGGCGCACCGCGCGCAGGCCGCGATGTACGGGCACATGCTCTGCGCGCGGGACGGGCTTGACGCCGTCTGCCTGCGCGTGCTCTATGTGGACGCAGAGGGCGGCGCGCTGGCCTGCTATGAGCGGGAATACGCGGCTGAGGCGCTGCGCGCGGAGTTTGACGCGCTGTGCGCGCCCTGCGCCGCGTGGGAGGAAAGGATACTGCTGCGGCAGCGCGCGCGGGATGAATCGCTTGCGGCGCTGCCGTTTCCCTTTGCGGCGTATCGTGAGGGGCAGCGGCGCTTTGCCGGGAGCGTATACGTTGCCGTGCGCGACAGAAGGCGGCTGTTCGCGCAGGCGCCGACGGGCATCGGCAAGACGATGGCGGCGCTGTATCCCGCGCTGCGCGCGGCGGGCGAGGGGCTTTGCGCGCGCGTGCTCTTTCTGACGGCGAGGACGACCGGGCGAAGGAGCGCGATGGATGCGCTTGCGCGTCTGGGCGAGGCGGGCGCGCGGCTGCTCTGCGTGGAGATTGCGGCGAAGGACAGGGTGTGCGTGCTGGAGCGGCGCGACTGCCGCCCGGAGGTCTGCCCGCGGGCGAGGGGCTTCTACGACAGGCTGCCCGCGGCGCTTGAGGAGGCGCTTGAGCGCGCGGTGGAGCCGGGCGGCGCGCGCTATACCACGCAGCAGGCGGCGGCGCTGGCAGAGAAGCACGCGCTGTGCCCGTTCGAGCTGACGCTTGCGCTGGCCATGCTGGCGGATGCGGTGGTTGGCGACGTCAACTATGTGTACGATCCCTTTGTGGCGATTGAGGGGCTTGCGCCGGGCGCGGCGCTGCTCGTTGACGAGGCACATCAGCTTTCCGGGCGCGTGCGGGACGCCTATTCCGCCGTCGCCGACGCGCAGGCGCTGGCGCAGCTGCGCCGCAGCGAGGGGAAGGAGAACGGACGTAAAACGCCGCTCTATCGCGCGCTGACGCGGGCGCTTTCCGCACTGGGCGACGCGGCGCTTGAGCCGGAGTTCGCGTCCGGGCGGATGAAGGAGCCGCCCGCGGCGCTGGACGGCGCGCTGGAGGCCGTGCGGGACGCCGCGGCGGAGAGCCTGTCGCAGGGGCGCGGCGGCGCGGCGGTCGACGCGCTTTCGCTCGCGGCGGCGTGGGGGCTGGCGCGCGGCAGGCTCGACGAGCGCTATGCCGTGCTCACGCAGGGCGAGGGGAAGTGCGCGCGCGTGGAGCTTCTGTGCCTGTGCGCCGCGCCGGAGATCCTCGCCGCCTCGCGCCGCACGCGGGGGACGGTCTACTTTTCCGCGACGCTGGCGCCGTTTGACGCGGCGGCGGAGATGCTCGGCAGCCGGGAGGGCGACATGTGCCTGTCGCTGCCCTCGCCGTTTGACCCCGCGCGTCTTCAGGCGCGCATCGCGCCCATCGACGTGCGCTACGCCCAGCGGGAGCAAAACGCCCCGGCAGTCGCGCAGGCGATTGCGGAGCACCTGCGCGCGCATCCGGGGAACGCGCTGATTTTCTTTCCGTCCTACAGGTATATGGAGACGGTCATGGGCCTTCTGGAGGAATGGGAGCTGCCCGGCACGGCGCTGCTGCGCGAGCAGCGCGGCATGGGCGAGGAGGAGCGGCGCGCGCTGCTTGCAGCCTTTGAGCCGGGGACGGGCGCGCGCGCGGCGGTGGCCGCCGTGCTGGGCGGGGCGCTTGCCGAGGGCATCGACCTGCCGGGCGAGCGGCTGCAAAACGTGATCGTCGTCTCCACCGGCGCGCCGCAGCCGGATGCGCGCGTGCAGGCGATGCGCTCTTACTTTGACGGCATGGATAAGGACGGCTTCTTCCTGTGCATGACGTGGCCGGGCATGGTGCGCGTGGTGCAGGCGGCGGGGCGGCTCATCCGCACGCACGAGGACACCGGCGCGCTGCTGCTCATCGACAGCCGCTATGCGCAGCGGCGCATCCGCGCGCTGCTCGAGGGCACGCTCATCGGCGACGCGCTGCGCGCGTCCTTTTGATACTGATCTCTGTTAAAAAGATAGGATAACAGGCGCGAAGCGAAGAAGGGTCAAGGGATGAAATCCCTTGCGGGGTTTGGGGCCGCGCCCCAAGCGGGTTTCCTGGGTCGGCAGCCCAACGTATCCTATTGGTAAAGCATTTTTGCAAAGTAGTCAGGGAGCGAAGCGAGGCCTGACGGTGAATTTAGGATGAACCAACGGGGATACCGGAAGCAATGTTTTTATCGAAGAACAGTATGACAGGGAGCATAAGCGGCCGGTGAGAGCAGCAGCATCAAAAGAATTCCCCGCTCCGGGCGGAGCGGGGAAAGCGTGTTTTTACTGCTTGTTGATCTCGAGCACCTTGTCGCGCAGCTCCTTCTCGAGCCTGCCCAGCTCGATGGAGGCCTCGGCGCGCTTCTGCGCGCCCTCGCGCTGAATCTTCTGCACCTCGGTGAGGGTGTCGATGAGGGCGGTGTTGGCTACGCGGATGGTCTCCATGTCGATGACGCCGCGCTCGGCCTCCTTGGCCGTCTCGATGGTGCCGGTCTTCAGGCGCTCCGCGTTGGAGCGCAGCAGCTCGTTGGTCATGTCGGTCACGGCCTTCTGCGCCTTGAGCGCGCTCTCGGCGTGCTGCATCCCAAGCGCGATGACCATCTGGCTCTTCCAGAGCGGGATGGTGTTGACGATGGTGGACTGGATGCGCTCGGCGAGCACGTTGTCGTTCTGCTGCATCAGGCGGATCTGCGGGCCCATCTGCACGGAAACCATGCGCGTGAGCTTGAGGTCGTGGATGCGCTTCTCAAACCGCTCGATGAGCTGCGCAAAGTCGTTGGCGACCTGCGCGTCGGCGGGGTCGGCGGTCTCCTGCGCCTTGGCCAGCAGCGGCGGCAGCTCCTCCTCGCGCAGGCGGCGCAGCTTGAGCTCGCCCGCGATGATGTAGAGCGTCAGCTCGTGGTAGTACTGCTCGTTCTGCGCGTAGAGCTCGTCGAGCATCTTCGCGTCAGAGATGAGCTGCTTCTGGTTCGCGGAGAGGGAGGCGATGATCTCCGTGACGTTCTCCTCCACCTTGTCAAACTTCGCCTTGAGCTGGGTGACGGAGTTGCCCGCCTTCTTGAACAGCCCGAACAGGCCGCCCTTCTTGCCCTCGTCCACGTCGAAGCCCTTGAGCTCGGCGACGAGGTTGGTCAGCATGTCGGAAATGGCGCCGGTGTCCTTGGTCTTCACGTCCTCGAGGATCTTGTCGGAGAACTGGGAGATCTTCATCTGCGCGGCGTTGCCGTACTTGAGCACGGTTTCGCTGTCGCTGATGTCGATGCGCTCGACAAAGGCGAGCACAGCAGACTTCTCCTGCTCGGAGAGGTTGTCGAAGTTGAGGGAATCATCCTCGGCGGCGACGGGCTCGGGCTTCTCCT
>JALFHA010000404.1 GCA_022776785.1 Clostridiales bacterium
ATGGTGCCGCCGTTGCAGCGCAGCATCGTGATATACTGGAAGGAGAAGTTGCCGTAGTTGGTGCCGCACACGCCGTAGCCGGCCACGCCGTCCTTCGTGCAGGCCGCGGCGATCTCCTTCACCTCGTCCCATGTCTCAGGCGCCTTGTCATAGCCGGCCGCCGCCAGCAGATCCTTGTTGTAGAGGAGCACATACGTCTCGCTGCGGAACGGGAGCGCATACAGCTGACCGTTGACCGTGGAGGCGTTGATCGCGCCCGGCACATACAGGCTGATATCCACGCCATCGCGCTCGATGTAGGCGTCCATCGGCTCAAGCAGGCCCGCGTTGCCGAAGGTGGTCGTCCAGTCCAGCGCGCAGGCGACTACGTCCGCGGACGTGCCGTTGCGCAGGGACAGCATGTACTTATCGCTCATGCCGTTGTCCACGAGGAACTCCGCCTCGATCTTGATGTCCG
Source organism: Clostridiales bacterium (assembly GCA_022776785.1). Lineage (GTDB taxonomy): Bacteria > Bacillota > Clostridia > Christensenellales > Aristaeellaceae > Ventricola. The sequence continues at coordinate 458 of JALFHA010000404.1, forward strand.
GGTGCTGCTCATTCCACAGCGCCTCAATCTGCTGGAACGTTTCCTCATTCCAGTTGCCATCCCAGAAGGTGATGGTCGTCTCGGCCACAGCCGTCCACGCGAACGTCAGCGTCAGCACGCAAGCGAGCAGGAAAACCAGCGTCTTCTTCACAGAAATACATCCCTTTCTCAAAAGTCTGCTTTGTTGTCCGCTTCCCGGCGGGAGCGGAGGGTACCGTCGGTCACACAGATGGAAAAAACTTTGCGGGTCGGCCGTCCCCGCTTGATAAAACGTTTTCATCTGCTGTGCCCATATATTAGCATATTATCCCAATATTTGCAATACGTTTTTTGAATTTCTTCGAATTTTGCTTGTTTTTCTGTTTTTCGCCCCCCTTTGGTGAAATCGTTTCATTAAAGGAGGCGTCCACATTTTCTGGATTTCCTTTGTTTTTTCGCACATCCGTTCTCTGATCTGCGTGAAAACTTTCCAGAATTTACAAATTCCTTCCTCTTTTAGCCGCGTATTCTGCCGCCCGGCGGGCTCCCGTTCCTCCGGTTTTTCCTTGCGGGCACACTGCTGTCCGGGATTCCGGCGATCTGCGCACGATTTTCTCCTGCGCCCGCTCTTTTTCCGGTTTCGCCCTCCTGCACCTATCTTTTTCTTGCATCCGCACTTCAAATGTGGTATAGTAGCGATGATAGAACGTTTTCATCCCTGTCCCGTCATCTTTTTTGACCTTCAACCGCCGCTCTGCGGCAAATCCGCTGTAAAGGAATCAACATCCATGGTTACTGTAAAAGAAGTTGCCAAGCACGCCGGCGTCTCGCTGGCTACGGTCTCCCGCGTCATCAACGGGGCGGAGAACGTCTCTCCGGCCATCCGGGAAAAGGTTCAAAGCGCCATCAAGGAGCTCGGGTATTTTCCCAACCACGCCGCCCGTTCTCTCGTTCGCCGTCAGGCCGGCTCCATCGCCGTGCTGCTGCGCAACCTGCACTCGCCCTTCTTCACGGATCTCATCCGGGGCTTCGAGCAGGGGATGCAGCAGACCCAGCGCAACATCTTCTTTTGCAGCCTGGGCAGGGATCAGCCCTTCCGGGATCAGTATATCCAGTTTTTAACGGGCGGCGTCTCCGACGCCATCATCCTGTACGGCTCGCTGTTTTCCGACCAGCCGATTATCGAGCACCTGCAATCCATCAACTTTCCCTTCCTGCTGATTGAGAACAACTTCCAGTCGCTGACCGTCAATCAGTTTCTCGTCAACAATCAGGAGGGCGCGCAGAACGCCGTCAACTATCTCGTCTCCAAGGGGCATACGCGCATCGCGCATTTCATGGGCGACCCCAACAAGAAGGTCAACCTCGACCGCTTCACGGGGTATACGCAGGCGATGCAGAACAACGGCCTGCTGATTCGGGACGACTATCTGTGCAACATCTTCAGCGACAGCCAGATCGCCTACCAGACCGCGCAGGAAATCATGCGCCGCCCCGCCGAAACGCGCCCCACCGCGCTCTTCTGCTGCAGCGACCGCATCGCCGCCAACGCGATTATGGGGATTATGGATCTCGGCTTCCGCGTCCCGCAGGATATTTCGGTCATCGGCTTTGACAACCAGCGCCTGCCGGATGAGCGCTACAACGGGCCGCGCATCACCGGCATCCGCCAGCCGCTCTGCCAGATGGGCCTTGACAGCATCAAGACCATCACGGATATTCTGGACGGCAAGCTCCAGCAGCCCATCACGCGCATCTACGATACGACGCTGATGGAGTATGACACCGTCTGTCCCCCGCCCTCCCTCTGATGCGCTTCCTTTCCCAGCGGAGCTGACTTCCTGACAGCATCGGCGGCCAATGGCCGCCCCCACTTCCGACCGGCGCTTTTTCCTCAAGTCCGGCTGAGAAGCAACTCTTGATGAATCAAAAAGGAGCAGACAGCTATGGGAATGATCGAAAACCGTCTTGAACAGCTTGGCATTGTTTTGCCCGAAAAGGACCGCCGCGGCAAGGGCGCCGTGCCTGCGAAGGAGGCCGGCGGCCTGCTTTACCTCTCCGCGCAGCTTCCGCTCGACGAGAACGGCAAGCCCGTGTACGTCGGCCGCGTCGGCAGCGAAGTCACCCCGGAGGAGGCCTATCAGGCCGCCCGCCTGTGCGGCCTCAACGCGCTGCGCTGCGTGGCCGACTACGTTGGGGATCTTGACCGCGTTGAAGGCGTCGTCAAGGTGCTCGGCCTGGTCAACAGCAGCGGCGACTTCTCCAGCCAGCCCGCCGTCATCAACGGCTTCTCCGACCTGATGATCGAGGTCTTCGGGGACAGGGGCCTGCACGCCCGTTCCGCCATGGGCGCCTATGCGCTGCCCATGAACGCGCCCGTCACCGTGGACTGCATCTTCAAGCTGCGCTGAGCGGGAGGGCATGGCTATGGACAGCATCAACCGTTTTCCGCCCGAAAACGCCGATCAGAATCTGGTTCGCTTTCCCAAGCGCAAGGCGCTCGTGGCTGTTCGCCAGGTCGGGCACATGGTCTACACCTCCGGGCACGGGCCGGAGGATCAGCACACCGGCCGCCCGCTCTATGCCGGGCGCATCGGCCGCGACCTGACCCCCGAGGAGGGTGCGCGCGCCGCCCGGGAATGCGGCATCATCCTTCTGGGCGCGCTGCGCGACAAGCTCGGCTCTCTTGACCGCGTCAGGCAGCTCGTCAAGGCGACCGCGCTCATCAACGTTGACAACGGCTTCTGCGACCTCGATTTCGTGATGGACGGCTTTTCCGACCTGATGCTCGAAGTCTTCCGGGAGCGCGGCTATCACGCCCGCACGCTGATGGGCACGCACAACCTGCCCAACGGCAACATCCCCATCGAAATCGAGCTGATCGCGGAAATCGACTGACGGGGGCGTGCACATGAACGAATCTGCCTGCGACCTGCTGCTGCGCGGCGGCCGCGTCATCGACCCCGCCTCCGGCATCAACGCTGACGCGGATGCAGCCATCCGGGATGGGCGCATCCTCGCCGTCGGCCATCTGACGGACATGGCGGCAAAAACCGTGCTGGACGTGACCGGCTACATGGTTGTGCCCGGCCTCATCGACATGCACTGTCACTGCTTCCCCACCTTCCCCTTCAGCGACCAGACGCTCCCCACCATTCACCCCGACGCGCACATGCTGCAAAACGGCGTCACCACCTGCGTGGACGCGGGCACCTGCGGTTGGCAGAACTTCCCGCAGTTTTACGAGACCGTCATCAAAAAAGCGCGCGTCCGCGTGCTGGCCTTTCTCAACATCGCCGACCGCGGCATGGCCTGCATGGCCGACGAGGATGACCCCGCCCGCCTGCGCCCCGGCGTTGCCGCCGAGGTGGCGAAGGCCTACGGCGATGCCATCGTCGGCATCAAGACGGCGCACTATTGGGTCGGCAAGCCCTTTGACGCCCTCCATGCGCCCTGGGCCTCCGTGGACGCCGCGCTGGAAGCGGCGCAGCGCAGCGGCCTGCCCTGCATGGCCGACGTGCAGCCGACACTGCCGGAGCGCAGCTATCCAGCGCTGCTCGAGCGCCTGCGCCCCGGCGACATCCACACGCACGTCTATGCGCAGCAGTTCCCCGTGCTCGACGCGCAGGGACGGGTCAGCGATTTTCTCCTTGAGGCCCGCGCGCGCGGCGTCGCCTTCGACCTTGGGCACGGCGCGGGCAGCTTCTGGTTTCGCAATGCGGTGCCCGCCCTCAGGCAGGGCTTCCCGCCGGATACGCTCTCCACGGATCTGTATCTGGACAACGTCGCCGGGCCCGTCATCGGCCTTATGCACGTCATGTCCAAATACCTGTGCATGGGGATGCCCGTGCCGGAAATCATCCGCCGCGTGACCGCCGCGCCCGCCGCGCTGATCCGCCGCCCCGAGCTGGGCACGCTGGCCCCCGGTGCCTGCGCGGACGTCGCTGTGCTGCGCATAGTCGAGCAGCCCGTTCACTTCGCGGACAGCGGGCGGGCCCGCATGGCAGGCGACCACTTCTTCCAGTGCATGGCTGCCCTGCGCGGCGGCCAAATCGCCTACGACCCCTATGCCCTGTCGCTGCACGACTGGGAGAGCGCCCCGGCTCCCTATTGGACGCCGCCCGGCGTGCTTCCCTGACACGCGCAGACAAAACGGCTTACCCTCCGGTCAGGGCGGGAAAGCCTTCCCTTTATTCCTTTGAGCAGCCTGAAGCAATCATCAGCAACCATGTCCATTCGGCCGCCGCGTTCATGCGGGCGGCCAGAAAAAGAGGGACGCTATGAAATACAACGACAGAGAGCTCATTCTTGAGCTGACCGCCTCCTGGCAGGGCGAACGCTTTGACGACGGGCGGCCGCGCGTGAGCGACGCGCTCCTTGAGCGCCTATCGCGCCTGACAACCGAGGAAGCCTATGTGGCGATGGTCGAGCAGGGCTACAAGCTCCAGTTCGAGGGCGACCTCAAGCGCCTGCACGACGACGTTCGCCTGATCGGCCGGGCCGTCACCGCGGTCATGGTGCCCTCCCGGCCGGACGTTCACAGCGCGCTGCTGGCGCACGGACGGCAGCAGGAGGGGCGCACCGGCTTTTTCAACCAATGGGTCATCGAGACCATGACGCGCGGCGACGTGCTGGTGACGGATATGTGCGACCAAGTGCTCTATGGCACGTTCATCGGCGGCAACCTCGCCACCGCCATCCGCAAGCGCACCCAGACCGGCGGCGCAGTCATCTGGGGCGGCATCCGCGATCTGGAGCAGCTCCGCGAGATGCGCGATTTTCAGGTGTACTACCGCGGCGTCCACCCCTCGCCCATCGGCGACGTGATGATGACCGGCATGAATGTCCCCGCGCGCATCGGCCGGGCCGTGTGCCTGCCCGGCGACGTCGTGCTCGGCACGGCCAGCGGCGTGATCTTCATTCCGCCCCATCTGGCCGAGTCCGTCGCCTGCCGCGCGGAGAAATCGCATGTGCGCGACATCTTCGGCTTCGAGCGCCTGCACGAGGGCGTCTACACCTCCGACCAAATCGACCAGAAATGGTGGTCCGCCGAAATTATGGAGGACTTCCTGCGCTGGCTGTCCAGCTCGGACAAGGCGCTGCCCTACCGGCACCTGAATTGGGAGACGGAAATCAAAAACAGCCGCTCCCCCGCCGCCATGCAGCCGTTTGACGGCGTGGTCGAATACTCGTATCACTGAGGAAAAAACACAAAGCCTGCCCGAGCTGCCGCCATTGGCAGTCCGGGCAGGCTTTTTCAGGAGCCCCCTTCCCAGGGCTGGTATCCCGCGGCGGGGGGCTTGCTGACGCAGGCCGCGCGCAGGAGGCGGTCATGCGCGCGGCCCGTTCAGGGCGTGTCATACTGTTCTTCGGTTACCCGAGCATAAAGACAGAATGGACAATGGTTTCCAGGTGTTCCAGATAGACATCGGACAAAGTTTTTCTGAGGGTCGCAATTCCCTAAAAAATTTTTCCAAACCCCTTGACGTCTTCCGGGAAGTGCGGTATAATAGCTCTCGTCGTTAGGGCAGTTTCATCGCGGGATGGAGCAGTCTGGCAGCTCGTCGGGCTCATAACCCGAAGGTCGTAGGTTCAAATCCTACTCCCGCAACCATTTGGCGGCATAGCTCAGCTGGCCAGAGCATTCGGTTCATACCCGAAGTGTCATGTGTTCGAATCACATTGCCGCTACCAAGAACAGTCAAATCCGAACCCAAATATGTCTTTGTAAGAGGCGTTTTCGGTTGCATCTTCCGAAGGAATGATGAGATTTGACAGAAAGAGACAGGCGAGATTGCCTGTCTTTTTTCTTTTCCCCTATCGTGAAATACTCCTGAATCAAAATTTCATTCCCAAGCCGAATCGGAAACATGTGTTTTCGATCCGGCTTTTTCTATAGCACGCGCGCACGCGCGAGCTGGAACGAGTGTCACAAGATGAATGAAATCCCATAAAAAAATTTGAAAACTAGCTCAGAATCGGGCTCGCCGCGACCACCATGCGTGCGCACGCGCGCGCAGTACCTGCGGGCGCGCGAGCGGGCGCGTGCGTGCAGGCGCGAGCGGGCGCGTGCGCGCAGGCGTAGCGCGCAGGCGCAGGCGTAGCGCGCAGGCGCAGGCGTAGCGCACAGGCGCAGGCGTAGCGCGCAGGCGCAGGCGTAGCGCGCAGGCGCAGGCGTAGCGCACAGGCGCAGGCGTAGCGCACAGGCGCAGGCGTAGCGCACAGGCGCAGGCGTAGCGCGTGAAAGAGCAGCCCAGCGACCCTGGGCTAGCTCCGCGCATCGGCAGCCGGACGTGATCCATCCCCGCGCAGATCGGCGGCCCTGGTGCCCAGCTCCGTACATCGGAAGCCGGCGCGATCCATCCCCGCGCGGATCGTATGAGGCAGCGCATAAAAACAGATTGCTTCATATATGCGCCGAAAAGCGTTTCGCTGGAACAAAAACTTTTTCAAAAATTTCAAAAAAGGGCTTGACTGTCGGTGTACACCGTGATATACTGCAATCGTCAACAGGGTACACCGATAAAAACAGCACGACAGGAGGAAACAGTCATGAAGAAGAAAACCGAGATCGCCCGCTTCTCCGGGAGCGCAATGCTTGACACCTTTATCAATCACCTCTCGCGTTTCGGGTTCTCGCTCGTGTCGTGTGATGGGGTTGTTGCGGTTCTCGAAAACGGGGATTGCAGAAAGTTCCTTGTTAGCTGGGATATTGCCGAGTATTACAGCAAGGCCCAGATCGAAACCCTGAGCCAAAAAATCAAGGAGGTTTGAAAAATGCCCAGCATCACCAGAAAGCAGGTTGAAGCAGCAAACGCAAAGCTGCATAACGGCTTCCGGCTTGACATTCAGCACTACGTCATCCACGGAGAAAAGCAAGCCGTTCTCCAAATCCCGGTAGACGGGGCCGCAGACATCACCCACTCCACCGAGTTTATCACGGGGGCGCTGACGTGGATGCCGGAGCGCGAGGAAAAGCAGAACGCTTTCGGGCAGACGTTCACGGCAGCCACTGGAAAGCAGGTGCCCACGCTCCACATTCAGCACTGGCGCAGCAGGCCGGGCAGCAACGTGGCAACGTCGCAAGGGCTCGGGCAGTACGTCTCCGTAGGCAAAGCGCAGGAGCGGCGCAACTTCTCCGTACTGCAAAAGCTGTCTGAGAAAATAGATGCCGCGGTTGTCCTGCTCTGCTATGATCCGAAGGAAACGCAAAACCCCTTCCTGATCTGACAGAATCCGCCTGACGATGGGCCGCCGGTCACGGCTCGAAACGATCCCGCGCCGGGATCGTCGCGGAAAGCCAGCAATACCGCTAAAGCATATAAGGAGGCTGACACCATGAAAGCATTCAAAATTCCGTCGATCACCGAAAGCCTTGCAAGCGATGTGCGAGAAGGACGCATGACACTGACAGAAGCCGCCGCAGAGCTTTGCCGCTCTGGCTGGATGAACTGGATAGACGTGGAACGTGCGGCGCGTTTGCTAGGAGTTAATGATTTCGCAAAGTCGCGACCCGTTCCATCCCCCATAGAATCCGCCTGACGATGGGCCGCCGGTCACGGCCCGAAACGATCCCGCGCGGGATCGTCGCGGAAAACCAACGCCGCTAAAACATTTCAGGAGGCCAACACCATGAAAAACCTGTTTTCCTTCACCCCCAATTCCGTCACCGTGAACGGGCGCACCTTCTCCGCCGAATACAAGGAGCGCGAAACCTTTGTTTATATCATTGCCCATGTCGAAGGGCTGGAGCATGACGTGACTGTCAAGGTCTGCAATGACGATCCGCGCTACCCCGACATTATGCAGGCTCTCCACCCTGACGCCGCCAAAACCATTCCCACCGAGCCCGCTGCTCCCGCCGAGGCGCTGGACGCCGCCGAAACCATTCCCGCCGAGGCCGACGCTCCCACTGAGGCGCAGGACGCCGCGCGCCGCATCCCGGAAAAGACCTTTATCGGTCAATCCATCGTCGGCAAAGGCTGGAAGATCCTTTTTGACGGAAATGCCGAGCGCACGCGGATCATCTTCGACGCTGAGCCGGTCAAGGCCGCCGTCGCCGCGCTAGCGGAGGCCAAATTCTACTACTCACCGACGATGAAGAGCTATAACAAGAAGCTCACCTTCAAGGCATACCGCGCCGCCGTCAAGGTCTCCGAAACGCTCAGCGCAATCTACGCCTGACGACGCAAAAGCATTTGAAAGGGGTGTTAGCATGGCTATCAGGTGCACAGGGATGTCCGCCGCCGGAAACGTTCTGACGCTTGCATACATCGACGCCGATGAACCGTTCTTCGCCTGTCAGCAGGAGTTTGAGGTGGACGACTACACCAGGGAAGCGGACGGGGGCAAAACCCCGTTCGCCTCCATCAGGCCGGCGCAATGGCGCGCCGTCTGCAAGGATGTTCTGACGCTTAAGCGCGCATCAAAGGCGGAACGGGAGAGCGTGCTTGCCTGCATCATGGCCTTTGCCAGCGATGCCGCGAAGGGTATTTTCATCGACGAGGCGCGCAAAGAAATCGTGCGCGAGGTCAAAGCTCAGTACAAGAGCAGCAGGAAAAGCGCGGCAGAGCTTGACGCGATCTCCGCAGAAGCCTTTGACCGGTTCCGCGCGCGCATTGCCCGCCTCGAAGCCCGCACGCTGGATCAATTCGCGGGCATGATTTACCCCCGCTTCACGCTGGATCAATTCGCCGAAGCCGTTTCTGCGTAACGCCCCGAAACCATTTCAGGAGGTACAACCATGAATAGCGCCGTGTTGATTCCGTTCCTCTCGTTCATCCTTCTCCCCGCCGCCTGCATCGTCGCTTCCCTCGTTTCCTCCCGCGCGGAGGCCAAAAAGGCCGCGCAGCGTCGCAACGCCGCCGCCATATGTGCCGCCGTGAAAGAAGCGGATCGCCGCCGCCAGACCGAAAACCGCGCAGCAAAGAGCGCGTCAGCAGCGCCAAAGCGTAAGCGCGGACGCCCGCGCAAGAACCCGGCACCGGAAAAGCAGCCGGATGCCATTCCCAGCGCCCCCGCCGCTCCCACTGCTCCCGCAGAGGCGCAGGACGCCGCCGAAAACGTTTCCCCTGCTCCCGCAGAGGCGCAGGACGCCGCCGAAACCGTCTCCCATGCTCCCGATGCTCCATCCGCTCCCGCCAATGCCCACGACGCCGCCGAAACCCTTCCAGACGCTCCCGCGCCGGAGCAGAGGCAAGCGCCGGAGCAGAAAAGCGCGCCGCGCGGCGTGTTCGCCGGTGAAGACGTCGCCTTTACAGGCACTTGCCCCAAAATGGGCCGTGACGCCATGATCCTCCACACAAACAGGCTTGGCGGTAAGGGCTGGTCTCGCATCAATACACGCTGCACCCTGCTTGTCATCGGAGAAAAACCCGGAAGTCAGCAGCTCGAGCGCGCCGCCAAATGGCATATCCGCACAATCACCTGGCAGGAATGGTTTAAGCTCGCGTTTGGCGCGGATGCGCTCCCCGATCCCGCGCCG
>JALFHA010000294.1 GCA_022776785.1 Clostridiales bacterium
GGTATTGTCGTCCTTGCAGTAATAGTCCACGTCAAAGTCCGCGACGTCGTAGTCGCCGCTCAGATCAAAATCCAGCACGAAAATCTTGGGAGACTGTCCGGCAAGGTCGTCGGTTCCGTCAAGGCTCGTCGCCCGGTAGCAGAGGCGGTATCTCTGGCCGAAGCCATCGACGAACCTGTTTTCAATCCACATGGCCAGCCCCATGTCGGAAACGCCTCTGTGCTGGCTCTGTGCAAACCGCATGGAGATGGGCAGGAACTTGACGTTGGTGTTCTCCGTCTCGCACAAGCGGATGATGGAGGTTGGCTTGAGCTGCCCGTTCTGCGTCCGGTATTCATCTGTGCCTGCTCTGGCATAGACGTCCGGGTCGAGCAGGTAGCGGTCTGCCGCGGCGGCGGAGCTGCTTTGCCCGGACTCCTCGATCGCGGCGAGCAGGACGGCGGTCTGCGTTCTGCTGCTACCCCTGGTGTCCGCCCAGTTGATATTGTAGATCGTCCAGCTCTTTTTCAGCCAAAGGACAACCGCCTCGATGGTCACCCTCGCATACGCCTGGGCGTACACATAGAGTGGCGTACCCATGATGCAGTCAAACGAGGCGTAGATTCTGCCGCGAATGCCGACGTATGCCCCTCGCGGAACGCCCAGCCCCATGGACGCGGAGACGTCAAGGAAGGGGGAGATGATGAAGGGGCTGGTGGTATCGCTCAGAGCGAAGTTGCGCCAGTCTTCAAATCTGCCCTTGATATCCACCTTGACGCCTATGTCAAAGCCCAGGTTGATGCCCGCGCCGAAATCAAGGCCGATCAGGAAGGGCACGAAAGGAACGGGCTGGAATGTGACGCTGGCATTGAAGGACAGCAGCAGGCCGAAGCATAGATCGCCCTGAAACTCATTCCAGCCGAAGTCGATTTCATCGTCATCGTCAATGGAGCCGTAGCGCAGTATGGCCATGATATAGGGAACGCACGAGCCGGTCATGCTGCCGACCACCCGCTGCTCGTTGAGCGTGGTGTAATCGTTGGCGATGCCCTTGAACATCTGCATGGCCCGCCCGGCGCCGTCCTCGCGGAGCTTCTTGTCATGAGCAATCCGTTTCTTCTGGGAGTCCGTGGCTGCAAAGGGCTGCTTTGCGTCCTCCCAGCGGTGGCCGATGTACACCGTGCCGTTCAGGTCGATATAGAAGTTGACGAGATAGCTGTCGCTGGCAATCGGCAGCTTGAATTGGGCGCCGCCGACGTAAGGCCAGTCCTTGGGCAGCGTGAAGCCGTAGTCGCCCATAAACAAATTGCTGCCGTTGCGGTCGATGGGGTTGGTCACGCGCGCCTTCCTGATGACGAAGGGGGTCAGCGTCTCCTCCTTCTGCTGTGCGCCGTCCTGCTCCCATGCGATGCGCACATAGACGGGCGACTTGCGCAGGAAGTACTGGTTGGAGCAATAGCTTCCGAGCCTCTCATATGTGTATTCCGTTGTATGCTCCTCATCCTGCTTGGAATATCTGGGATTCCCGGGGTCGAGCTTATACTGGATGGCGACTTTTTCCTTGTTCTTGTCGTCGATCTGGTAGAGCGTGACGGTGCACGGCCTGTCCGTATTGACGGTGAAGGACATGGTCGATGAGCTTTTGCTCTCCGGGGAGATGAAGATGCCGTTGTCTGTGCGCAGGATGTCCTCGCCCTCGTAGTTAGCCGCCACGATGTAGGGATTGCCGTCGTCCCGATCAAGCGCCACAGGGACGAAGCCGCCGCCCTGCGCCGTGATTTTGCCGGTAGACTGCGTGCGATAGCCCTCGGTGCGCACCCACACGTCGATGGTTGCCTTGCCGTCATCGTCCGGGTCGAAGTCCGAGAAGCAGAAGATGGCGTAGCCGTGCTCGTTGGTTTGCTTGGGCTCGAGCTTCCGGGTCAGCTTTCCCTCGCCGTCGAGCACATGGATTTCCACATCAGCCCCCTCGAGCGGGCTGCCGTCCGGCCCGGCGACAGTGACGACGTACTCGCTCTTAGAGACGATGGTCACGTGCGTGTCGGCCCTGCGCAGCTTGCCGCTGCCGTTTTCCGCCGCGTCCAGCGCTGCCGCCCCGGCGGAGACGATCTGCTCCGTGCTTTCATGAAGCTGATCGATGACGGTCTCCATGGCAGTGAGCATCAGCTGCGTGGTGAAGTAATCGTTGAGCAGCTTCCCGAGGTTGGCCTTGTCGGTGAAATCGTTCAGCCGCGTCTTCGCTTCCTGAAACAGCTCGGCCAGCTCTGTGAGGTATTCGTCCGTCTGGGCGGGGGTATATTTGCCGCCTTGGATAAAGCCGACAAGCACATCCATGCGGTTGTAGCAGTAGGTCAGCTTCGTGGTGAGGAACTCGACCTCGGAATAGAGCTTCGAGGCGGAAAGCGAGTAGTCCTCGATGGTCTGCGCCGCCGTTTTCTGATCGTCGGTACTGAGATCGTCCTTGCACAGCAGGTACAGGCTCTGTATGTGGTTGGCCTGATGCACGAGCGCGCCCACATAGTCCGTGGTAAAGACGGAGAGGAAATCCACCGCATCGCCGATATCGCGGATTTCATCGATGTAACGGTCGGCAAGCGCGCTGATTTTGTCCGCGTCGGGCTGGGGGTATCCGTTGCCTGCGGCGCGCAGCATCACGCCGTTGCTCTGCGCGGCGACGGACAGCGCGTCGGGCAGGTCGAGCGCCTGCGGATAGCTGCGCTCGCCGCGCAGGGCGGCGATTTCCGCGCCGGTAATGGCCGACGCGCCCGCAGGCATGAGCAGACACGCAAGGAGCGTGAGCAGCAGCGCAAAACGGTAGAGCTTGTTCATCAAGGGCAGCCTCCTTCGCAAATCCTTTTGCGGTTCATCAGGTGAGATCCTCCGGCAGCGCAATCAGCTCCGGATGCGTCTCAATCTCGTAGTCCTTCTGCCAGATTTTGATTCTGTCCTGAAGGAGCTCGTATTTCTCCGCGAGCAGGGCCGCCTCGGCGACGGCCTCGCGCTGCTCCCCGGTCAGGGCCACCGCCCCGGCCTTCGCATCGCTTGCGTATTCCACGATGTGGATGCCCAGCGACGTGGCAAACGGCTCGCTCACGTCGCCGATGTGCTCAAGCGCCATCGCCCGGTCTCGGAATTCCTCGGCGTAGAGGATGGAATCCTTGCAGACCAGATAGCCCTCCTCCGGGATTTCGGCCGCTTCGCCGGCGTATTGGGCTGCAATGTCCGCAAAGTTCTGCCCCTGCGCGAGCGCCTCGCGGATGGCGGCGATGTCCGCGCTGTAGTGCGCCATCATCTGCGCGATGAGGGCCTCGTGCTCCTGCTCCAGCGCCTCGTATGCCTCCTGCGCGGCGGCGTATTCCGCCTCCGCCCCGGTGGTGTCCTCCGCCAGCGCCGAAAGGCCGTAGAGCCGGTTGGACGCCGTCCGGATGCGTGCATCCGCCTCCTCGCGGGCGGTCTGGTTGTCCGTGAGCTTCTGCGCGATGTCCGCCGGGGCGGGCAGCATCAGCTGGCGGATATAGCGGTAGCCCTCAGGGATGTAGCAGCTCATCTGCCCGCCGTAGAGCACCTCCGTCTCAAAGGCGGCGACGTCGTTTGCATAGAGCTGGCGCGAGGGCTCCACGAGGTTCTCCTGATAGTAGGCGTTAAGCTCGGCATCGGTGAGCGGCTGCAGATCGCCGGCCACATAGTCGAGCAGCTTTTCCTCCATGAAGGCGGAAAGCGCCTGGCCGCGCGCATAGACGCGCGTGTAGCCGTTCAGCTCCATGAACATGTCGGCGTAGCGGTCGGCTTCCTCCTCCGTCTTGCCGTACTCCTGCGCAATCTGCGCCACGCAGACGGCGCGGGCCTGCGCATAAACCGCGTCAGCCAGCTCGTCAATGCGGGCGTTGTCCTCGTCGGTGAACATGCCCAGGCCGAATTCGTTGAACTTGTTTTCCATCACGCCCGAGGCGACGAAGCTGGTGATGACGCTGCTGCGCAGTCTGGCCGCGTCGCTGGACGTCAGCTCCGCGCCGGACTGCTCAAACAGGCTGACCGTCTGGTCGAAGTAGCGCTGCACCTCGCCCTGACGGTAGAGGCGCACGCCGACGCGCACGACGACGAGCTCCTCCTGCTGCGCCGCAGCACAGGCGAAGAACGCCACAACAAAGAAAACGTCCAAAAGAAAACAGGAAAGGAAGTGCTTCATGCGAACATATCCCCTTTTTCACGACATGATCTTGCTCAGTATGATACGGGCAGAGCGTAAGAAACCGTCCATCGCGCCCCGCCCTTGAAGAGGCTCGGCGATCAGGCGAAGCCAACGCCGGTCAGGCTCTGGGCGAACCGCTGCGTATCGTTTCTCTGAGTCCAATCGCCGCCAGCAGCGCCGCGCAGGCGCACAGCAGACCCAGCCACAGCGCGAGGCTGGAGGTATCGCCCGTCTTCGGGATGTCCGGCTCGATGTAGCCCTCCACAATGGCGGTCATCGTGCCGTCGCGGCTCGCCTTGCCGGGGTCGAGCGTGACGCTGTACTGCCCGGAGGTCAGCGTCACGGGCTGCATGCCCAGCTTCAGAAAGGGCGAGCCCTTCGTTGTGCGCAGCGCTCCGCTGCCGGAGGCCAGAAGCGGGCTGATGCCGCGCTGCAGCCCGGCATGAACCAGCTCAGGATACTGCTCGGCCAGCAGCTGCGGGTCGTCGTAGAAATGCAGCGGCATGATGCCGTAATGCCCTTCCGTATTGTTGACGGTGTTGTCCCACCACGCCTTTTTCAGCACATGCTCGTCGACGCGCCAGACAACCAGACCGCCCTGAAAATCGTCCTTTGAATAGCGCAGCACATTCTTCGCCTGATACAGCAGCCCCTTGTCAAAGCCGCTGAACTGGCGGTTCTCCACCAGATAGTAAACCTCCGGGTCGTCCGTGGGAATCTTGCGAATGCCGTAATTCTTCGAGTCCGACGCGGGCGCGAGGCTGTATCGTCCGTTGAACTCAAGCGGCTGCGCTTCATAGAATTGAAGAAAGAGCTTTCCATATGCGTCGATATGCGTGGGCGTCGTGCCGGGGATCTCCCCCTT
>JALFHA010000312.1 GCA_022776785.1 Clostridiales bacterium
ACCTGCGGCAACTATGGCTGCTTTGAGCGCTACGCCTCCGCCACCGCGATCATCCGCGAGGCGCGCAAGGCTATTGTTGAGTATCCGGAGAGCAGCATGCTGGCGGCCTGCGGCGGCGATCCCGAGAAGCTCAACGCGAAGATCGTCATCGACGCGGCCAAGGCGGGCGACGAGGCCGCGAAGGCCGTGTTTGGCGGCTATGTCCAAGCGCTTGCGGTGGGCATCATCAACATCATCAACATGCTCGACCCGGAGGTCATCGTGCTGGGCGGCGGTGTGAGCGCGGCGGGCGAGTTCCTGCTCAATGCAGTGCGCGAGGCCGTGAAGCCCATGGTGTTCTTCAAGACCATGCCGTACGCGCGCATCGAGCTGGCCCAGCTGGGCAACGACGCGGGCATCATCGGCGCGGCGATGCTGGGCAAGTAAACTTGCTTAAAACCAACGCGAAGCGAAGAAGGGAGTCTGAGGGACAATGTCCCTCAGGCTAGGGGTTTGGGGGATGAAATCCCCCATCGTACTCAATCGCAAAGCGATTTTGAAAAAAGCAGTCAGGGAGCGAAGCGATACCTGACGGGGGCTTTGCAAAGCAAAGATTTAGATGCAGAATGGTATCAGACAATGAAAAAACTCGTTTCCCGGCGCTGCAAAGCTCCGGAAAGCGGCAAAACCAGCATGGAGGAAAACAGACTATGATGCACAAAAAACTGCTCTGCGCGCTGCTGGCGCTGGCCATGGCGCTGTGCGCGTGCGGCGCGCTGGCGGCCACCGAGCCCAACAGCAAGACCATTGAGGAAACCTTCTCCTACGACGGCGGCAGCATCCGCGTGACGATTGACCGCTGGTGCTACGCGTTCAACCGCACGTCGCTGCGCTTCTTCGTGGCGAACGTGTACCTGGACAGCCCCGAGCAGATGCAAACCGCGTTCGCCGGGGAGAAGTATTCCAAGGATAACGCGGAGGCCACCAGCGCCATCGCCGAGCGGCACGACGCCGTGCTGGCGATCAACGGCGACTATTACAACTACAAGGACAACATCAACCTCATCATCCGCAACGGCGAGCTGCTGCGCGACCAGAAGTCCAGCCGCGACCAGCTGCTGGTCTACGCCGACGGCTCGTTCGCGGCGATCCCCAAGGGCGAGTATGTGCAGGGCACCGGCGCGCAGTATGTGGACGAGGGCGTCGTGCAGTGCTTTACCTTCGGCCCGCTGCTCGTCAATGACGGACAGGCCGTTGAGCTGCCCGCCAAGTACATCATCAGCACGGCGGATACCGTCCGCGAGCCGCGCACGGCCATCGGCTGGGTGGACGGCACGCACTATGTCGTCATCGTCGCCGACGGACGCCGCGACGGCTGGAGCGACAAGGGCATGACCCTGCAGGAGCTCCAGCAGGTGTTTGTGGAGCAGGGCTGCCAGGTCGCCTACAACCTCGACGGCGGCGGCAGCGCCACGATGGTTCTCAACGGCGAGCTCGTCAACAAGACCAGCGGCTCGCGCGAGCGCAACGTCAGCGACATCATCTACTTCACCAAGTGACCGACCATTCGGGAAAGGCCCTCCAGCGCGGCGGGTGAGGCCGCTGCCCGGCCGGGCCTTTCAGGCAATATGCGGACATGCGAAGGAGGGAATCGTCATGAGAAGGAACCTTGCTGCCCTGCTGCTGCTCGCCCTGCTGGCGGTTCCCGCCGCCGCGCCGGCCGACGAGGGCGACCCGCTGCTGAGCGTGGATGACCTGCTCACGCTCGAGGAAAGCTATGAGGCGTTCCTCGGCGAGCTGGAGGCGCTGGCCGTCGAGCGCGGCCTGCTCTCCGAGGAGGAGCGCGGCGCGTGGCACGACGCGCAGCTTGGCGACTTCTACCAGAACGGCGGCTACGGCTCCATCCTTATCAACTACATGCCCGGCGTGCTCAATCTGGTGCGCGAGGAGGAGACGGTGCTCACGCTCACGGCGCAGCTTGCGGGCGGGCAGACGCTCGAGCTGCTGACCATGCGCCGCTACACCCCGAGGGACAGCTCCCTCTCCGGCCTGATGCTCACGCCCACGCTCACCGATGCGGACGGCGTGCCGCTCGACGTGCGCTATACGTTCGGCGCGGAAGATGGCGTGTTCCTCAAGTGGGATGCGATGATGGGCGCGTATGTGTCCGTCGGCGCGTCGGCCGTCAGCGACGGGGAGACGGTCGTCTGGAGCGCGCAGACCCCCGCGCAGGACGCAAAAAACCCCGTGCTGACGATCGACATCATCGATGCACAGACGGGGGAGGTGCTTGGCGGCGCGGTGCTTACGCTGACCGTCAGCGGCGACGGCTATGAGGTGCAGGACGGTGCGCTTCAGGGCGTCAGCTGAGCTTGCCCTCCTCGAGCCAGCGCGTCCACGTCTCCGGCGCGAAGCCGGCGGTGGCGAGGCGCCCGCAGCGCACGATGGGCAGGCGCAGAAGCTGGGGCTTTTCCATCAGCCCGCTGAGGATGGTTTCGCGGCTCTGCGTATAGGCGATGACGCTCTCGCGGAAGGCCTTGCTCTCCTTATCGCAGAGCGCGTCGAGGCCGGTGGCCGCGGCGATGGTTTCTAGCTCGCGGCGGCCGATGCCGTATTTGAGGATGTCGATGCGCTGGTAGGGGATGCGGCGCTCCTTGAAGAAGCGCTCGGCCTTCTGGGTGTCGAAGTTTTTGCCGCAGTAGATTTGTAAAGCCATTTTTGAAGAACCTCCGGTTTGTGTTTATTGCGCAGAGTTGTGCAAAGGGGAACACGCTTTGCAGGCTAGAGACGTGCTCCGCAGGCCAGAGGAAGGGAGGGGGATTTCGATTACCTCGCTCAATAGTCGCGAACTGTGTTCGCTTCTTTTCGCGAGGGACGCTTCGCCTGCCTGTTCCCGCCACAGGCGGCGGCAGGCTTCGGTCCTCCCTCCATCCCTCTGGACTCCACCCACCCCTTGAAACGAGCAAGGCCTCACGGCCCTGCACCCGGGGCTGTGATGGGGGTTTGAGGATGGATGATGGAGCACAAGCCTCATGACTTTGCAACAGGGTTGTGGCGGGAGATTGTGGACAGATGATTGGTTTTACTGATTTGAGAGTTATAAGTCAGGCAACGCGGGGAAGGATGCCCGCTTTTTTATTATGATACCCCGCAAGAGTGGGGTGCGTCAAGGAGGGAAGGACGATGGGCAGAAAAATTGCGCTGGTGACGGGGGCGTCGGGCGGCATCGGCGGCGCGTGCGCGAGGGAGCTGGCCCGGGAGGGCTACACGGTGCTGGTGCACGGGAACCGGGGGTTTGACAGGGCGCAGGCTTTGGCGGCGGAGATTTGCGCCGCGGGCGGCGACGCGCGGGCATACCGCTGCGATCTGTGCGATGCGCGGGATGCGGAGCGCATGTGCGCAGAGATTCTGGCGCTGTATCACCGGGTGGACGCGATGGCGCTGTGTGCGGGCGCGTCGCACACGGGGCTGCTGTGCGACATGACCGACGCGCAGTGGCATCATGTGCTGGACGCGAACCTGACGAGCGCGTTCACCCTCTGCCGGGCGCTGGTGCCGGGCATGGTGTCGCGGCGCAGCGGCAGCATCGTCACGGTGTCGAGCATGTGGGGGCGCTCCGGCGCGTCGTGCGAGGCGGCGTATTCCGCGGCGAAGGCGGGGCTCATCGCGCTGACGCAGGCGCTGGCCAAGGAGCTGGGGCCCAGCGGCGTGCGGGTGAACTGCGTCGCTCCCGGCGTCATCGATACGCGCATGATGGACGAGCACAGCGCCGAAACCAAGGCCGCGCTCGCGCAGGAGACGCCGCTTGAGCGGCTGGGCACGCCGCAGGACGTCGCGCAGGCGGTGAGCTTCCTGCTCTCCGACCGGGCGTCGTTCATCACGGGGCAGGTGCTGGGTGTGGACGGCGGCTATCTGTAAGCGGCGCCTGTGGAGAAATTGAGCCCGCGCGATGAAAAAAAGAGCGAAGGGTTTTGCACAACTTGCGCGAAAAATGACGGAAAAGCGCCGGTTCTCCCCGCAGGTTGTGGACAGATTCGCCCGCTCACCACAGGATATTGTGGACAACCCTCCGCCGTCCTGCTGGGCAGCTGTGGATAAACTGCAAAAACCTCACAAAAGAAACACCCAAAAAAGCCTTGAAAGCAGGGCTTTTTTTTGATATGATAGTTGCGCTGTCCACAGGTGAGTTATCCACAGGTATCAGATGTTGTCAACATCCTGTGGAAAGCGGCTGTGGATTCCACAGGATTTCCACAGGAATATGTGGATAACCTGTGGAGAAACCGGGCGCACAGGGGGAGAATTCAGCCGCGTCTGCCGCGGCTGTGAGGAATAACGGAGGATATCCAAGCATGGATCATGTGGAAATCTGGGAAAAGACCAAGGCGCTGCTGCGCGAGGACCTGGCGGACGTCTCCTATAAGACGTGGATCGAGCAGCCGCTCAAGCCCGTCTATGCGACGGACGACAAGCTGGCACTGGAGGTCATCAGCGAGTTCACGGAAAAGACCGTGCGCGCGCGCTATCTGCTGATGATCACCGAGGCGGTGGGGCAGGTCGTCGGGCACGAGATGACCATCGAGCTGATGAGCGTCAGCGACCGCATCGCCTGGCAGGAAAAGCAGAAGAAGGAGGAGCAGAGCAGCCTTCAGGGCGTGAACATGTTCAACCCCAAATCGACGTTTGACACGTTCGTCGTCGGCTCGTCCAACCGCTTTGCGCACGCGGCCTCGCTGGCCGTGGCCGAGGCCCCCGGCGTCGCCTACAACCCGCTCTTCCTCTACGGCGGCGTGGGTCTGGGCAAGACGCACCTGATGCACGCCATCGGCCACTTCATCCAGGATCACTTCCCCAACATGCGCCTGCTCTACCTGCCCAGCGAGATGTTCACCAACGAGCTGGTCGCCGCCATCAAGAACAACAAGAACGTCGAGTTCCGCAACCGCTTCCGCAATGTGGACGTGCTCATGCTCGACGATATCCAGTTCATCGCCGGGCGCGATTCCACGCAGGAGGAATTCTTCCACACCTTCAACGCCCTGCACACCGCCGGCAAGCAGATCATCATCTCGTCCGATAAGCCGCCGAGGGAAATCGCCCGGCTCGAGGAGCGGCTGCGCTCCCGCTTCGAGTGGGGCCTCATCGCCGACATCCAGAAGCCGGACTTCGATACCCGCGTCGCCATCCTGCGCAAGAAGGCCGACAACGAGGGCATCGAGATCAGCAACGACATGCTCGAGCTCATCGCCGGACGCATCGAGAGCAATATCCGTGAGCTGGAGGGCTCGCTCACCCGCGTCAACGCCTATGCCCGCCTCAACCACTGCCCCATCAGCGAGGAGGTCATCGGCCACGCGCTCAAGGATATCGCCGTCGTGCGCGATCCCAAGCGCATCACGCCGGACGTCATCATCGACTGCGTGGCCGAGTATTACGGCCTGAGCAGCGCGCAGGTGCGCGGCGATTCCCGCAAGAAGGAAATCGCGCTGGCGCGGCACATGGCCGTCTACCTCACGCGCGAGATGACCGGCCTGAGCCTGCCGCGCATCGGCGACGCCTTCGGCCGCGACCACTCCACCATCATCAACTCCTGCGACAAGATCAGCAAGCAGGTGGAGGCCTCCGCCGAGACGCGCAACGCCGTCTCCGACCTCAAGAAGATGATTACCGAAAAGTAATACTGTTCTTCGATAAAAGCATTGCTTCCGGTATCCCCGTTGGTTCATCCTAAATTCACCGTCAGGCCTCGCTTCGCTCCCTGACTACTTTGCAAAACGCTTTATCAACGGAGTACGTTGGGCTGCCGACCCGGGAAACCCGCATAGTCGCGCCAAAGGCGCTCCTTGCGGTTTCCAGCCTTCGCCTGCCTGATTCCGCCACAGGCGGCGGCAGGTTGCGGCTCCAAACCTGCTTGAGGGATTTCATCCCTCAGACTCCCTTCTTCGCTTCGCACCTGTTATCCTATCTTTTACTCTGTAAGTCCTTCTGCAAAGCTTCGGACTCGGTCGCAAAGCAACGGGACTTACATCACTTCGTCGGTAATGCAACCGGCATCATGCCGGTTTTAACAGAGATCAGTATAAAAGCTATCAGCGGGCAGCTCCGGGGGCGGAGCTGCCCGCTCTTTGCATCGCGCGTAAACTTCCATTCATGAAAAATCGTCCTTCCGGACAGAATAACCGGGACAAAAGCCGCCGCAACCCGGCGCAGCAGGAAAGGACGGAATGCGCATGGCACAGGAGAGCGGGACGCGGCCCTTTGGGCTGCGGGATAAGCTGGGCTATTTCTTCGGCGATTTCGGCAATGATTTTACGTTCATCCTCTCGACGGTCATCCTCAGGAAGTTTTACACGGACGTGATGGGCATATCCGCGGGAGCTGTGGGCGCAATCATGATGATTGCCCGGTTCGTGGACGCCTTCACCGACGTGACGATGGGCCGTATATGCGATGCGAGCCCCACCGTGCCCGGCGTGGGCAAGTTCAAGCCGTGGCTGCGCAGGATGTGCATCCCCGTCGCCGTGGCGTCGTTTCTGATGTATCAGAGCGCGCTGGCGGGCTTTTCCTACGGTGTGAAGGTCGCCTACCTGTTCGTGACCTACATCCTCTGGAGCTCCGTGTTCTATACGGCTGTCAATATCCCCTACGGATCGATGGCCTCCTCCATCTCCGCCGAGCCGGGCGACAGGCAGAGCCTGTCCACCTTCCGCTCGATGGGCGCCATGCTTGCCAGCACCGTCATCGGCGTGGTGCTGCCGCTGGTCGCCTACCAGAAGGTGGATGGCACGGAGGTGCTCATCGGCCCGCGGGTGACGGCTGTGGCGGGCGTGTTCTCCGTGCTGGCGGTCGTCTGCTATCTGCTGTGCTATGCGCTGACGACCGAGCGCGTGACGCACGAGGCGCAGGAGCGCGCCCGCGTTACCGCAGGGCAGATGATTCACAACGCTCTGCATAACCGCGCGCTGATCTCCATGATCGCCGCGTCCGTGGTCATGCTGCTCTCGCAGCTCACCATGCAGAACATGGCGGGCTACGTCTATCCCGAATACTACAATAACGCCGCCGCGCAGTCCGCCTCCACGCTGCTGATGATGGGCGGCATGATCATCGCCGCGCTGACGGCCAAGCCGCTCTCTGAGCGCTTTGGCAAGGCGGAGATCAGCGTCTGGGCGAACCTGTTCGCCGCCGCCGTCAGCATCCTGACGTATGTGCTGCGCCCGGCGAGCGTCTGGGTCTATGTGGCGCTGCAGACGCTCAACTGGCTCGGCCTGGGCGTGTTCTCCATGGTGACGTGGGCGCTGGTGACGGACGTCATCGACTACGCCGAGATCAAAAACGGCGTGCGCGAGGACGGCTCCGTCTACGCGCTGTACTCCTTCGCCCGCAAGCTGGGGCAGGCCGTCTCCGCCGGGCTGACCGGCGCGCTGCTCTCGCTGATCGGCTATGTGCCCGGCGCGGGCGGCGGGCAGACGCCGCAGGTGCTCTCCGGCATCTTCGCCATCTCCACGCTGGTGCCGGCGGTGGGCTTCCTGCTGCTGGCGGGCGTGCTGTGGTTCTGGTATCCGCTGCATAAGCGGCAGGTGGAGGAAAATGTCGCCCTGCTGCGTAAAAAGCACGCGGATGACGCCCGGCAAAAGGAATCGGAGAGCTGAATGTCGAAATGTAAATATTATCATCCCTGACGCAATCCAAAGGAAAGGAAGCAAACCCATGAGAGAAATCGTCAGCCTTAACCGGAAATGGGCCTTCACGATGGACGGCTCCGCCGTGCCCGCGGACGTGCCCTCCCCGGCGTACTACGTCAACCTGCCGCACACATGGAACGCCATCGACGGGCAGGATGGCGGCAACGACTACTACCGCGGCCTGTGCTACTACGTCAAGCGGCTCGAGCGCGAGGACATCCCCGAGGGAGAGCGGCTCTTCCTCGAGCTGCGCGGCGCGAATTCCTCCGCCGACGTGTATGTGGACGGCAGGCACCTCGCCCACCACGACGGAGGCTACTCCACCTGGCGCGTGGACGTGACGCAGGCGCTCGCCGGGACGGGCGACCCGCTGCTGGTCGTGGGCGTAGACAACGCGCCCAACGAGACGGTCTACCCGCAGATGGCGGATTTCACGTTCTATGGCGGCCTGTACCGCGATGTAAACCTCATCGCCGTGCCTGAGTCGCACTTCGACCTGAGCTATTGCGGCGGGCCGGGCATCGCCGTCACCCCGACGATGGAGGGCGACGACGCGGCCGTGCGCGTGCAGGTGTGGCTGACCGACGTCGCGCCCGGGCAGAAGCTCCGCTTCATCCTCCGCGATGCAGGCGGGGAAATTGTCGCCGAGGCCACGCAGGACGCCGCGCAGACCGCGTTTGAGACGCGCATCGCAAACGCGCACAGATGGAACGGCAGGAAGGACCCGTACCTCTACACCGCAGAAGCCGCGCTGCTTTCAGGCGGGGAGGAGCTCGACCGCGTCAGCGCGCGCTTCGGCTGCCGCAGCTATGCAATCGACGCAGAGCGCGGCTTCATCCTCAATGGCGAGGCATACCCGCTGCGCGGCGTGTCCCGCCATCAGGACAGGTGGGGCATCGGCAATGCGCTGCTGCCCGAGCACCACGTCGAGGATATGGACCTGATCTGCGAGCTCGGCGCGAATACCATCCGCCTGGCGCACTACCAGCATGACCAGCTCTTCTACGACCTGTGCGACGAGCGCGGCATGGTTGTCTGGGCGGAGATTCCCTACATCTCCCGGCACATGCCCGGCGGCACGGAGAACACCTTCTCCCAGATGCGCGAGCTCATCGCGCAGAACTACAATCATCCGTCCATCGTCGTCTGGGGCCTCTCCAACGAGATCACCATGCACGGCGGGAACGACCCGACGCTGCTCGAAAACCACCGCGCGCTCAACGACCTGTGCCACCAGCTCGACCCGACGCGCCCGACGGTCATGGCCTTCGTCTCTATGTGCGACATGCATGAGCCGATTGTGCAGATTCCGGACGTGGTGAGCTACAACCATTACTTCGGCTGGTACGGCGGGGATACCTCCATGAACGGCCCGTGGCTCGACAAATTCCACGCGGAATTCCCGAAAATCCCGCTCGGCGTGAGCGAATACGGCTGCGAGGGCCTCAACTGGCACACCTCCGACCCCGTGCAGGGCGACTACACGGAGGAGTATCAGGCGTACTACCATGAGGAGCTCATCAAGCAGCTCTACACGCGGCCGTATCTCTGGGCGACGCACGTCTGGAATATGTTCGACTTCGGCGCGGACGCGCGCGCGGAGGGCGGCGAGAACGGCCAGAACCACAAGGGACTGGTGACGTTTGACCGCAAGTACAAGAAGGATGCCTTCTACGCCTACAAGGCGTGGCTGTCAGACGAGCCGTTCGTGCACATCTGCGGCAAGCGCTACATCGACCGCGTGGAGCCGGTGACGCGGGTGACGGTCTACTCCAACCAGCCGCGCGTTGAGCTGCTGGCGAACGGAAGGAGCCTGGACAAGCAGGAGAGCGACGTGCACTTCTTCTACTTTGACGTGCCCAACGAGGGCGAGACGGCGCTCACGGCCGTCGCCGGGGACTGCCGCGACGAGAGCCGCATCCGCCGGGTGGAGACGTTCAACCCCGCCTACCGCCTGCGCGAGCGCGGCGCGGTGCTCAACTGGTTCGATATCACGCACGCGGACGGCTGCTACTCGCTGGAGGACAAGGCTGGGGACGTGCTGCGCTCCCCCGAGGGACGCGAGGCGCTGCTGGAGGTCATCGGCACGATGGGCGGCGGAAAGGCCGCCGAGCCAGATGACAAGATGATCGCCATGATGAGCAGCATGACCGTGCTGCGCGCCATCAACCTGATGGGCGCGGTGGGCAAGCGGCCCGACAAGGAGGCGCTGCTGGCGCTCAATAAGCGGCTCAACGGGATTAGGAAGGTGTAATGCGGCAAAAGACCGGCGTCTCCTCCTTCTATCCGAGGGAGGAGACGCCGGTTTATTTTTCTGATATCGCCGGGGCGCGCTTTCTCATCCTCTCCCACAGCGCAAGCAGCCCCCACATCAGCAGCGCGCCCGCGCCGTCGATGCACACATCCACGGGGCTGGGCCCGCGCCCCTCGGTGAAGGACTGGTGAAACTCATCGCCCGCGGCGTAGAGCACGCACAGGGGCAGCGCCGCCAGCTCCGGATGCCTGACCCCGCTCAGGCGCAGCGCGCGGCGCAGCAGGAAAAACAGCACGGCATACTCGGTCATGTGCGCCGCCTTGCGCACCAGCAGCGAGAGCAGCGACAGGTCGAGCGATTCGGCCTTCACGCTGAAAAGGGAGAGAAGCGCGAGCAGCAGCTCCACGACAGTGCCGCTCTGCCCGGAGGAAACCTCTCCCGGCATGGCGGAGAACCAGAAGATGACGGCCATCCAGACAAGGCACAGCAGCCATGCGGCGAGCTTTTTCAAAAGGGGGAGCCTCCTTGCGTGAAAGGCGGCGCTTGACGCTGCCGCCGAAATGATGTAGAATGTAGCCAAGAGGAGTGAAGCCCTCGCACAGCCCGCTTGTCCGCTTGCGCGGATTCGGATGGTATGAAAAGCTCAAGCCGCCGCGTAGACTGCTGCTCTACACGGCGGCGATGCTTTTATAGGCCCTTGCCGAGCATATAAACAGCCAGAAGCAGGGAGAGCAGCGAAAACACCCAGCCGGTAACGGTGATGAAGTCGTTGTTCTTCATGCGGCTCACCTTCTTTTGTGAGCGAAAGCAGGCGGCGCAGCCGTGCGAGTTCTTCTTGATTACGGGCAGATTATACCATGCCGCCCTGCCGCGTGCAAGGCGGTTTTTGTGCGCCACCAAGCCGGCAAATTTCCCGTTTTCCTTGCGCAATTCCATATTCAGGGCTATAATAATGTGCTGTATATGTTCGCCTGTCCTTTCCCGGCGCCATGTGCGCCCTGTCATCATTGAGGTTTGAAATCGCCATGAGCAGCAAAAAGACCACTGACGCGAGCATTCTGGCTACCCTGCTGCTGATCTTCCTGATCTGCGCGGTCTTTCTCGCCGCGTCGCTGGAGATCAACCGCAAGGCGACCAACGCCTGCTTTGGTACCCTGGACGACGTGACCGCGCAGGTCGCCGCCGATCTGCGCGCCAGTGTGAGCGGCGACCGCGAGCAGCTGGAGGTCATCGCGGACCTTCTGGCCCAGCACGACACGATGGATTCCGACATCGTGCGCCGTCACCTGTCCTCCTTCCAGCAGCGCGGCACGATTTCCTCCGTGGGCCTGCTCCTGCCGGACGGCAGGCTGATCCTCGGCTCCGGGCTTGAGGCCGAGGCCGACTCCACGCTCGATTACGCCGATGAGCTTCAGAGAGCGCCGTATATTTCCGGCGCCATCACCGTGGCGGACGGCTCGGATCGGGCGTTCTATTGTCAGGCCGTTCCCGTGCGCAGGGGTGGCGAGACGCTCGGCATCCTCTACGGCTTTGTGAACCTGTCCGATCTGGCGCGGGAGCTGACCGTCACCGCCTTCGACGGAAACGTTCAGATCTATGTGGCTGACGGCGAAACCGGGGATTCTCTGATCGATACCTGGCATGACACGCTCGGCAACATCTTCGATTCGGAGCTCATGAGCTGCAAGACAAAGCGCGGCTACGACTTCCTGCAAATGAAGCAGGACTTCGTTCAGGGCCGCAGCGGACGCATCGCCTTTCGGTCCAATACCGCTGGGGAATACTTCTATTCCAGCTACATGCCCGTCGGCGTCAGCCGATGGATGGTGCAGCTCACCGTGCCTGAGGGCGCCGTCTTTGCCAATGTCATCTATATCCGCCACATTCTCTACGGCGTCGCCCTGTTCGAGGCGCTCGCGTTCGCCGCATATCTCCTCGGGGTGATCTCCCGCGTGCGCAGGGATACCGCGCAGAAGAGCCAGCGTCTGGCGCAGTCGATGTACATGTACAGCGTGCAGCAGACGCTCTTTGATGCGTACAAGTCTCCGGAGCTGTTCACCGCCGCCCTGCAGAAGGTGGCGGATATGCTCACCGCGGACAGGGCGTTCTTTGTCGCCATGGAGGGAGAGGCCATCCATGAGTGCTTCTTCTTTCCGACCAAAGCGCAGGATGAAAGCGACGCGCTCGTGCCCCATCTCGCCTCTGCGAAGGAGCACCTTTCCTCGGGCAGGAGCCTGCTGCTTTATCCGGAGGATATCGCCGCTTCGATGGAGGAAAGCGAGTGCGCCGGGCTCATGCATCGCGGCATCGGCAGCCTGATGCTCTCGCCCGTGCTCAATTCCGACGGGGCGCTGGCCGGCATCCTCGGCTGCGCGAACATGAAGCGCCGCTATGCCGACTGCATCCTGCTGGAATGCGTCTCCCGCAATTTCCTGATGGCGCTGAGCAACCGGCGCTTCTATGACCAGATCGAGCAGGCGAGCACCACCGATGCGCTCACCGGCCAGCGCAACCGCAACTGCTACGAGCGCTATCTTGAGCAGCGTCCCTCTCCCGCGCCCGCCTGCTGCCTGTATATCGATGCCAACGGCCTGCACGAGCTGAACAACACGCTGGGCCACGCCGCGGGCGACGCGATGCTCACCTGCATCGGCAGCGCGCTGACGGCGCTCTTCCCGCCCGAGGGCTGCTACCGCATCGGCGGCGACGAATTCGTGGTGCTCTGCCCGGACTGCGGGGAGGATACGCTGCGCCTGTGCATCGCGCAGCTCCGCCAGCGCGTGGAGGAGGCGGGCTACCGCATCTCCGTCGGCGAGGCGTGGCTCAAGGACTGCGCCGGTGTGCAGGAGATGATCGTTTCCGCTGAAAAGCGCATGTATGAGGCCAAGCACCAGTATTATCGGGAGGCGCAAGGGTCTGAGCGCCGGGTACGGGGAAGCCGTCCGGCTATTTGAAGCGGCCTGTGGCTGACCGCTTTGCCGCATTCATCGCGCCGCGTTCGGGTCACCGTCCCGATGCGGCGCGGCTTTTTTTGTGCTTTGCCTTGATTCCGCCGCCAAATCCGGCTACAATGGAAGGGAAAGCATCCGCACAACAGGGAGGGGACGCCCATGCTCGCACAGCTCCTGAGCCTCGGTTTGGCAGGCGTGGAGGGATTTCTGGTTACGGTGGAGGCCTACTGCGCCGACGGGATGCCGACGATGGAGCTCGTCGGCCTGCCGGACGCCGCCGTCAAGGAGAGCCGCGAGCGCGTGCGCGCCGCCATGGCCGCCTGCGGCCTGAGCTTCCCCGTCGCCCGGCTGACGGTGAACCTCGCCCCCGCCGACGTGCGCAAGGAGGGCCCCGCCTTTGACCTGCCCATCGCGCTGGCGATTCTCGCCGCATCCGGCGCGCTGCCCGCCGGTGCGCTGCAGGGCGTGGCCGCCGTGGGCGAGCTGTCGCTTTCCGGCGGCGTGCTGGGCGTGCGCGGGGCGCTGTCGATGGCGATTGCCGCCCGCGCCCACGGCGTGAAGGTGCTGCTGCTGCCCGCCGACAACGCGCGCGAGGCCGCCTGCGTCGAGGGCATTCGCGTGCTGCCCGTGCGCCACCTTCAGGATGCGGTCGATCACCTGAACGGCACGAGCCCGCTGCTCCCGATGATCGCGCCGCCATACGGGCAGGGCGGCGGCGACGCCCCCGCCGCCAGCGACTTTGCCGACGTGCGCGGACAGCGCAGCGCCAAGCGTGCGCTGGAAATCGCCGCCGCGGGCGGGCACAACGTGCTGATGATCGGCCCGCCGGGCAGCGGCAAGACGATGATGGCGCGCTGCCTGCCGGGCATCCTGCCGAGGATGACGCTGGAGGAATCGCTTGCCGTCACGCGCATCCACAGCGCGGCGGGCGCGCTGGCCGCGGGCAGCGGCCTGCTCACGGAGCGTCCCTTCCGCGCGCCCCATCACACGGCCAGCGCCGCAGCGCTGGTGGGCGGCGGCATGAGGGCGCGCCCCGGCGAGATCAGCCTTGCTCACCACGGCGTGCTGTTCCTCGACGAGCTGCCCGAGTACAACCGCGCCGCGCTCGAGGCGCTGCGTCAGCCGCTGGAGGACGGCTTTGTGAGCGTCGTCCGCGTGAACGCACAGGCGAGATATCCCGCCCGCGCCATGCTCGTGGCCGCCATGAATCCCTGCCCCTGCGGCAACTACGGCAGCAAGACCGTGCCCTGCCGCTGCACGCCCAAGGAGATCGCGCGGTATCTGGGGCGCATCTCCGGCCCGCTGCTCGACCGCATCGACCTGCAGCTCGAGGTCTCCGCCGTCCCCGTGCGCGAGGTGACGTCCTCCGCGCCGGAGGAGCCGTCCGCCGCCATCCGCGCGCGCGTCGAGGCCGCCAGAGCGCTCCAGCAGGCGCGCTTTGAGCAGCTTCGCGGCGCAGGCGACGCCGCGCCCGACGCCAGCCCCGAGGCAAGCTGCAACGCGGCGCTGACCGCCCGGCAGGTATCCTCGGTCTGCCGGCTCAATGCCGCCGCACAGGCCATGCTCGAGCGCGCCTGCGAGCGGTATCATCTTTCCATGCGCGCCGTCAGCCGCACGCTCAAGGTCGCGCGCACCATCGCCGACCTCGCCGGGGAGGAGGACATCGCCAGTGCGGATCTGCTCGAGGCGCTCAGCTTCCGCAATCCCGACGGGGAGTACTGGAGGTAGCTGCAATTAGAAAAGGCGAGAAGAAATTGCAACTGAGAAGCAACATGAATATGATATATCATCATTAACAAAAAGCTATCCTGGTCGCCAACTGTGGAGGTGTAACTATGGGGATTAATGGGCAATTACCTGATGTACCATGGCATATCGGTTCGCCTAAAATGGATGAAAATGATACAAGACGGCATAAGGCACGCTGTG
>JALFHA010000405.1 GCA_022776785.1 Clostridiales bacterium
GCGGCTACCGCCTGCCGCTGTGCGAAATCAGCGAGAGCGGCCGCGAGATGGTGCGCGCCGCGCTGGAGGTGCTCAGGTGATGCGGATTGGAATCGTGGGCAACGGCCGCATGGGCCGGATGATCGACACGCTCTGCGCGCAGGGCGATGAATTTGAGGTGGCGGGCTTCGTCGGCCCCGGCGCGTGTGCGTCGCTTGGGGAGATCGACGCCATCGACGCGGCGCTCGACTTCTCCTACCCCGGCAACCTCGACATGCTGCTTGCCGTGGGCAGGGCGCGCCATCTGCCGCTCGTCATCGGCACGACGGGGCTTGACAAGGCGCAGGGCGAGGCCATCCACGCCGCGAGCCGCGAAATCCCCATCGTCTGGGCGGACAACTTCTCCACCGGCGTGACGGTGCTCTCCCGCCTGGTGCGCGAGGCCGCCGCGGCGCTGGGCGAGGACTTCGACATCGAAATCGTCGAGACGCACCACCGCCTCAAGGAGGATGCGCCCAGCGGCACGGCGAAGATGCTGCTTTCGGGCATCGACCCCAATGGGGAGCATGAGGTCATCTACGGCCGCGAGGGGCGTCCCGGAAAGCGCGGCCGCGAAATCGGCGTGCACGCGCTGCGCGGCGGCACGGTTGCTGGGGAGCACAGCGTGCGCTTCTTCGGACAGATGGAGGAAATCGAGCTGCGCCACAGGGCGGACAGCCGGGAAATCTTCGCGCGCGGCGCGCTGAGAGCGGCGGCCTTTGCCGCGAAGGCGCAGCCGGGGCTCTACAGCATGGAGGACGTATTGTTCGGAGGGAAATGACATGGACGCATACGAAATCATCAACGCCATCCGCACGGCGGAGAAGAAGACCCCTGTGACCGCCTACATCAAGGCGCGCGCGCCGCTGACCTTTGAACGCTGCCATGTCTTCACCGGCGCGGACATGATCGTCAAGGGCGACTGGAAGGACGTGGAACCCGTGCTGCGCGCGCACGCCGCGGACATCGAGGACGTGGTCGTGGAAAGCGACCGCCGCAACAGCGCGCTGCCGCTGCTGGATACCAAGGAAATCCCCGCGCGCATCGAGCCGGGTGCGATCATCCGCGACAAGGTGGAGATCGGCGCAGGCGCGGTCGTCATGATGGGGGCAATCGTCAACATCGGCGCGGTCATCGGCGAGGGCACGATGATCGACATGGGCGCCGTGCTCGGCGGGCGCGCTATCGTCGGCAAGCACAGCCACGTCGGCGCGGGCGCCGTGCTCGCGGGCGTGGTCGAGCCGCCCAGCGCAAAGCCCGTGACCGTCGGGGACAACGTGCTCATCGGCGCGAACGCCGTCATCATCGAGGGCACGAGCGTCGGTGACGGCGCGGTCGTCGCGGCGGGCGCGGTCGTCACGCAGGATGTCCCGGCCAATGCCGTCGTCGCGGGCGTGCCCGCGCGCATCATCAAGATGAAGGATGAGAAAACTGAGAGCAAGACCGCCCTCGTGGACGCGCTGCGGGAACTGTAAGGCCCGTCTGCATGTCGTTATCATCACATCGCCCCGGCGGAATCAGAAGCGCCGGGGCTTTTTCCGTGCTTTCACCCACTGTTGACAAAATGGGTCAATCCACACTATAATATGGACAAGAACTTGTAAAAATTGCCAGCTCTCCGAAAAAGCTGGCCACAAAGGGGAGGATGCTACATGACCAAACAGGAACTGTTTTCCATCATGAAGGGGACGATCATCGTCTCCTGCCAGGCGACGCCGGGCGAGCCGCTGTACATGCGCGACCAGTCCGTGATGTACCTGATGGCGCGGGCGGCCAAGCAGGCGGGCGCGAAGATGATTCGCACCAGCTCCGTGCGCGACATCGTGGAAATCAAGGAGGAGACGGGGCTGCCTGTCATAGGGCTCATCAAGCGCGAATATCCTGGATACACGGGGCGCATCACGATGACGATGCGCGAGGTGGACGAGTGTATGGAGGCGATGGCCGACATCGTGTCCATCGACTGCACGGACTGCGAGCGCGGCGACGGGCTGACCGCGCCCGAATTCCTGCGCGAGGTGAAGAAGAAGTACCCGAACATCATCATCATGGCCGACTGCGCGACGCTGGAGGAGGCTGTGGCCGCCTATGAGGCGGGCGCCGATCTGGTGGGCAGCACGATGAACGGCTACACCCCGCAGACGGCGCACTGCAAGGGCGACCCGAACTATGAGCTCGTGGAGCAGATGGTGGCGAAGCTGCCCTGCCCGGTCATCGCCGAGGGGCGCGTGCACACGCCGGAGCAGGCGCGCAAAATGCTGGAGCTGGGCGCGTGGGCCGTCGTCGTCGGCGGCGCGATCACGCGGCCGCTGGAAATCGCGACGCGCTTCATGAACGCAGTAAAGGATATGTGAGCTATGCTGCTGTGTATCGACATCGGCGGCACGGCGGTCAAGCTGGGGCTGGTGACGCGCGAGGGGAAAATCCTCGCCCGGCACGAGGCGAGCGTCTGCTTTGACGGCTATGCGACGCCGATTCTGACGACGGTCATCCGGGAGGGACAGGCCTTCCTTGCGCGCGAGGGCGCGGCGGGGCGCATAGAGGGCGTGGCGATCTCCGCGACGGGGCAGGTGGACGACGAGCTTGGCGCGGTCATCGGCACGAACGGCAAGATTCCCCATTACGAGGGCGCGCAGCTCAAGCGCGAGGCCGAGGCCGCCTTCGGCGTGCCTGCGGAGGCGCTCAACGACGCGAACGCCGCCGCGTTGGGCGAGGCGACCTTCGGCGCGGCGCGCGGCTGCCACGACGTGCTCATGGTGACGCTGGGCACGGGCGTGGGCGGCGGCGTGGTGCTGGGCGGACGCGTCTACGGCGGCGCGCGCGGCATCGCGGGCGAGCTGGGGCACTTTACGCTCTATCAGGACGGCGAGCCCTGCCCCTGCGGCAAGCGCGGCTGCTACGAGAGCTACGCCTCCACCACGGCGCTGGTGCGCGCGGCGCAGGCGGCCACGGGCGAGGCGCAGATGAACGGGCGCATCGTCTTTGAGCGCGCGGCAGCGGGCGACAGCGTGATGCTCGATGTGCTGGACCGCTGGATCGGCGACATCGCCGCCGGGCTGACGGGGCTTGTGCACATCTTCAACCCCGAGGCGGTGCTCATCGGCGGCGGCGTCAGCGCGCAGGAGGAGCTGCTCATCGCGCCGCTGCGCGAGCGGGTGCTCTGTGGGGTGATGCCGCGCTTTGCCGAGGGGCTGCGCGTGCTGCGCGCGACGCTGGGGAACGACGCGGGGATGCTGGGCGCGCTGCGCTTCTTCGAGCAGAAGCAGCAGGAACGCAGATTGCGCAAAAATTCCGGCGAAATTTAAGCGATTTCCCCATGCGCATCACTAAATATGGAACGGAATTGTCAAAAACTGATTGACAAGACGCCTGTTTTCGTGTACATTATTGCTAAACAACCGGGTGTGTGGATTTGCCCGGCGCATCGTTTCCCCAATTTCAAGAAGGAGGATTTTCCGTATGAAGAAACTCTTTGCCCTGCTCCTGTGCGTGCTGATGCTCGTCCCTGTCCTCGCGATGGCCGAGACCGAGATCACGCTCTGGACCTACCCCATCGGCAACTGGACCAACGCCGAGACCGTGGATGCGATCATCGCGCGGTTCAACGCGAAGTATCCCGACATCAAGGTGTCCGTGCAGTATCTTGACTACCAGTCCGGCGACGATCAGGTGACGACGGCCATCGAGGCCGGCACCACCCCGGACATCATCATGGAAGGCCCGGAGCGCCTCGTGGCGAACTGGGGCGCGGCGGGCAAGATGCTCGACCTGTCCGACCTGTGGACCGAGGAGGTCACCGCTGACATCGCTGCCGCCGGCGCGACGCTCAAGGCGACCTGCACCTCCGCGGACGGCTCCATCTACCTCTATCCGCTGTGCATGACCACGCACTGCATGGTCATCGACAAGGCCGCCTTTGAGGCCGCCGGCGCGATGGAATTCGTCAACGAGGAGACCCGTACCTGGACGACCGAGCAGTTCGAGAACGCGCTCAAGAAGCTCGTCGAGGCTGGCTACGACCCGACTGGCATCGTCTACTGCGGCGGTCAGGGCGGCGACCAGGGCACCCGTGCGCTGGCGTACAACCTCTACTCCGCGCGCTTTGCCAATGCTGAGCACACCGCCTACACCATGGACAGCGAAGCGGGCATCAAGGGCCTGCAGCAGCTCGCCGACTGGGTCAACGCCGGATTGCTGACCGCTGACCCGGGCATCGTCGCGGGCGACGCGATCGCGATGTTCTGCAACGGCACCGCGCCCATCTGCTTCTGCTGGAACGCCTCCGCGGCTGTCTCCAACAAGGCTTCCCTCGCCGACGGCATCGTGCCGCTGGCCATGGCGTTCCCCTCTGACGACGGCGTGCCGGTTCTGGACGGCGGCCTGTGGGGCTTCGGCCTGTTCAACAACGGCAGCGACGAGAAGGTCGCGGCCGCGAAGGAATTCATCAAGTTCGTCTGCGACGATCCCGAGCAGGCGGCTGACAGCGTGTACGCCACGGGCTTCTTCCCGGTGCGCGCCTCGCTGGGCGACATCTACACCGGCACCGAGAAGGCTGCGAACGCTGAGTTCTCCGTCTTCATGCCGTACCTGGGCGACCTGTACACCGTGACCCCGGGCTGGGCTGCGCAGCGCACCGAGTGGTGGAACCTGCTCCAGCGCATCTTCGCGGGCGGCGACGTGGCGGCCGAGGTGGCTGTCTACTCCGCGAACGTGAACGGCAAGTAATCAGGCGACGTCTTGAAGCCTGAGTCAAGTGAATCCTCGCATAACGCCCCCGGTCCCCTGCGGGAAGGGGGCGTTATGCTACGCAAGGGGGAAAAACAGTGCAAAAAACCGCGACGCAGGTCACCTCGATGAAGGCGATCAAGCGTAGGGAGAATATTGCGGGCTACCTGTTCATGCTGCCGAGCCTGCTGTTCTTCTTCGGCTTCGTCATCTTCCCGATGGGCATGTGCCTGTTCAACAGCTTCTTCAACTACACGATGACGGATTTCAGCTTTGCGGGCCTTGCCAATTATCAGGAGCTGATCGCTGATCCGATCTTCCACAAGGCGCTCGTCAATACCGTCATCATCGTGGTCGTCTCCGTGCCGGTGACGTGCATCTTCTCGCTGTGGGTGGCCTCCATCATCTACAAGATGCACGACCGCTACACCTCGCTGTTCCGCTGCATCTTCTACCTGCCGGTGGTTACGGGCTCCGTGGCCGTTACCGTGGTGTGGAAGTGGATGTTCAACCCGTACACAGGCGTGCTCAACTACGTCTTCAAGTCGCTGGGCATCATCACCAAGAACATCAACTGGCTGGGCGATCCCAACTACGCGCTGGGCTGCATCATCCTTATCCTGCTGACGACCTCCGTCGGCCAGCCCATCGTGCTCTACGTCTCCGCGCTGAGCAACGTCGATCACTCGCTGGTGGAGGCCGCCGAGGTGGACGGCGCTACCAACCTGCAGTGCTTCTGGAAGATCAAGTGGCCGCAGATCATGCCGACCACGCTGTACATCCTCGTCATCACGACGATCAACTCCTTCCAGTGCTTCGCGCTGATCCAGCTGCTGACGTCCGGCGGCCCGAACAACGCCACGCAGACCATCATGTACTACATCTACTACGAAGCCTTCAAGCTCAACCGCTATGGCTACGGCAGCGCGATGGGCATCGTCCTGGCGGCGATCATCGCGATCTTCAGCGCCATGCAGTTCAGGCTTGCCAAGAGCGACAACGGTTAAGGGGGGAGCATCATGAGTCAGAACGCAACCGCAATGCCCCGCAAGATGAAGGCTGCCCCCGTCTCGAGCAATCAGGACCACAGCGTCCATCAGGTGACGCCGTATCAGGTGATCTGCGTCATCATCCTGGTGGTGCTGGCCCTGCTGTTCACCTTCCCGCTGTACTGGATCATCACGGGCTCCTTCAAGGGGCCGCAGGCCGTCAACGCGAAGGTGCCTGTCTGGTTCCCGCTGGAGCCGACGCTCGTCAATTACCAGAAGCTGTTTGAGAAGCCCGCGCTGCTGTGGATGTACAACACCGTGTTCATGTGCGTGGCCGCCATGGCGCTGACCTGCATCGCCGCCGCAATGGGCGGCTATGCGCTGGCTAAGAAGCGCTTTACCGGGCGCGCGTTCATTTTCACGCTGTTCGTCTGCGCGATGGCGCTGCCCAAGCAGGTCATCCTCATCCCGCTGCTCAAGGAAATGGCCTTCCTCGGCATCCACAACACGCTCTGGGCGGTCATCCTGCCCACGGTCGGCTGGCCGTTCGGCGTGTTCCTGATGAAGCAGTTCTCCGAGAATATCCCCGGCGAGCTGCTGGAGGCCGCCCGCATCGACGGCGCAGGCGAGGCGCGCACGTTCACGCAGATCGTGCTGCCGCTCATCAAGCCCGGCATCGGCGCGCTGGCGATCTTCACCTTCATCACCGCGTGGAACGACTACTTCCTGCAGCTCATCATGCTCAACGATACCAACGTGCTGACGATCTCGCTGGGCATCGCCAAGCTCCAGGCGGAGCTGTCCACCGACTACGGCCTCATCATGGCCGGCGCGTCGCTGGGCTCCATCCCGATCATCCTGATCTTCCTGATGTTCCAGAAGTTCTTTACGCGCGGCATCACGATGGGCGCGGTCAAGGGCTGATGTAGCTCAAAAATGCTTTCATAGGCGCGAAGCGATGATGGGGTTTGGGGATGAAATCCCCAAGCAGGTTTGGGCGGCAGCCCAACGTACCCTATTGCGAAGCAATTCTGCAAAAGTAGTCAGGGAGCGCAGCGTTACCTGACGGGTGAGCCTGTGCCAAGCCGACAGAAACGGACTGCTGCTTGAGACAAATTGCACTTGACTATCTGCCGGTTTGGCCTATAATCAAAAGGGTCGCCATAGAGCGGCGCTACGACTTGAAGCAAAGAGGTCTTTACCATGAGCAATTTGGAAAAATACCACGGCGTCATCCCGGCGTTCTACGCCTGCTTTGACGATGAGGGCCGCGTGAGTGTCGAGCGCACGCGTGCACTGGCCCGCCATCTGGTGAACAAGGGCGTCAAGGGCCTGTACGTCGGCGGCTCCTCCGGCGAGTGCATCTATCTGGAGAAGGAGGAGCGGATGCAGATCCTCGAGGCCGTCATGGCTGAGGTCAAGGGTGAGTGCACCATCATCGCGCACGTCGCCTGCAACAACACCGAGGAGAGCTGCCAGCTCGCCGCGCACGCGGAGTCCCTCGGCGTGGACGCGATTGCCAGCATCCCGCCGATCTACTTCCACCTGCCCGACCACGCCATCGCGGCATACTGGAACGATATCTCCGCTGCCGCGCCGAACACCGACTTCATCATTTACAACATCCCGCAGCTCGCGGGCGTGGCGCTGAGCGTCGGCCTGTTCCGCGAGATGCGCAAGAACCCCCGCGTCATCGGCGTGAAGAACTCCTCCATGCCCACGCAGGACATCCAGACCTTCAAGGCCGAGGGCGGCGTTGACAGCGTCGTCTTCAACGGCCCGGACGAGCAGTTCGTCTCTGGCAGGGCCATCGGCGCGGATGGCGGCATCGGCGGCACCTACGCCGTCATGCCGGAGCTCTACCTCAGGATGGACGAGCTCATCCGCAAGGGCGACTACGCTGCCGCCCAGCCCATCCAGTACGAGGCGAACGCCATCATCAGCGAGATGTGCTCCTGCCACGGCAACCTCTACGCCGTGATGAAGAAGATCATGGAGCTGCGCGAGGGCATCAAGCTCGGCTCGGTGCGCAAGCCGCTGCCGGCGCTCATCCCCGAGGACATGCCGAAGGTGGAGGCCGCTGCCGCGCACATCAGTGCGGCGATTGCGCGCTTCTGCTGATTGCCAATTCTTACCTCCCCCTGAAACATGGGGGAGGATTTTCGGGTTTCTCGCGCTTTGCAGGATAGAACCCGTTTCAATCGTAGGCTGCTGCGCAGCCTGCTCTGAAACTACGTTTTATTCACAATGGGGGACGTTGGGCTGCCGCCCAAGCCCGCCAAGGGACTTCGATCCGGGGCTATCTGCCCGTTCTCCATCGGCTTCATCCGCCACAGGCGGCGCCGATTACGAACCCCTTGACCCCATTATCGCTTCGCGCATAGACACGCTATTTTGTGAATCTCAGGAGGTCTTTCCCCATGCAGCTCAAAGGAGCAACCGTCAATTTCCTCGGTGACAGCATCACCTTCGGCGTCGGCGCAAGCTGCGTCGAAAACCGCTACACCGATGTGCTCGCCCGCGAATTCGGCCTGAAGAAGGCCAACAACTACGGCGTTTCCGGCTCGCGCTTCGCGCGCCAGAGCGTGATGACCGACGACCCTGCCGACCGCGATTTCTGTATGCGTATGGAGGAGATGGATCCCGACGCGGATGCCGTCGTCGTCTTCGGCGGCACGAACGACTTCGGTCACGGGCAGGCGCCGCTGGGAATGCCCTGCGACCGCGAGCCGGACACCTTCTACGGCGCTTGCCACTGTCTGATGCGCGGTCTGCTGGAGCGCTATGTCGGCAAGCCCGTGCTCCTCTGCACGCCGCTGCACCGTGAGGGTGAGGACAACCCCCGTGGCGACGGCACGGGGCGCAAGCCTTCCAGCGTGGCGACGCTGAACACCTACCGGCGCATCATCATGGAGGTGGCGGAGCAGTATGCGCTGCCCGTGCTCGATCTCTATGCGACCAGCGGTATCCAGCCGGAGAATGCCGTCTGCCGGGAGCGCCTTTGCCCGGACGGCCTGCACCCCAGCGACGAGGGGCACGCGCTCATCGCCCGCCGCATCGGGCATTTTCTTGAGCTGCTGTAAGCCGCAGCACGATCTCATACTGTCTTGCACTTAAAAGCTCGAATATAAGCGCGAAGCGAAGAAGGGAGTTTGAGGGATGAAATCCCTCAAGCAGGTTTGGGCGGCAGCCCAATGTTCCCTTATTGTTCAAAAGAAAAAGCAGTTTCAGAGCAG
>JALFHA010000367.1 GCA_022776785.1 Clostridiales bacterium
GGCATTCGTTGATGACAATGCGCGTCAGCCATCCGCGGAAGGTCGTCTCCCGCGCCTGCGCGCGGCGCTCCCACGCGCGCAGCATCGCCTGCTGCACCGCGTCCTGCGCATCCTCCCGCCTGCGCAGGATGCTCACACTCAGCCGGTACATGCCGCCAAGCATCTCCTGTGCCTCCCGGACAAAGGCCGTCTCCTCGATCACGCCCATTCCTCCTTCTGTTCCTCTGAAGCGGCCGCTTCACTGGATAGACGGCATAAAGTAGGCAAAAGTTTCATGCCCACGCATGATTCGGGAAAAAGAAAAAGCCCGGGGTCTCCCTCAGGCTTCAACAGTCATAACCTGTTATTCTCCAGCTGCGCCCACGGCCGCAGCGCCGCCCAGCCCATCGCCGCCAGCACAGCGGCCATCAGCGCATAGTCAAGCGCCCGCGGCATGGGCAGCTTGTCAAGCGCGTATTCCAGACCGACGACGAGCGCCACGCCCAGCAGATAGACACCCCACGGCAGGGCGATCCGCCTTCCTCGCAGCCCCGCTTTGACGCTGCCGACGGCGAGCGCCGCCAGCGCAAACACGGCGCACTGCACCTGCTGCACGCGCACAAAGCCCCAGCGCAGCGTCTCGGCGCGCAGGCTCTCGCAGAAAATCTGCGCCATTGACCAGCAGACCAG
This sequence comes from Clostridiales bacterium, assembly GCA_022776785.1. Taxonomy (GTDB): domain Bacteria; phylum Bacillota; class Clostridia; order Christensenellales; family Aristaeellaceae; genus Ventricola. Next base: position 670 of record JALFHA010000367.1, read on the forward strand.
CGCAAAGGCGAAGCGCCCGCCCGGCACGCACCATTTGCGCAGCAGCACCGACGCCAGCACGGCCAGCGCCAGCACGCTCTCGAGCATGAAGACCGCGCCGTGCCACTGTCCGTACATGTCCTGCGCGGCGACGGGGAAAAAGCAGAGCGCAGGGTCGTCGATGACCTGCCCCCAGCCAAAGTCCGAAAAGACCTCAGCCGCTCTGGCCAGCACGATCATCAGCAGAGCAGCGGGCGCGAGCGCGTCGAGCAGGCGGGCGGAACGCTCGCCGGTCAGACGCGCGGCAAGCACCGCGGCGAGCATCGCGCCGAGCACCGAGCCGCACATTGCGTTTTCATAGGGATAAAAGCTGATGAGCCCGCCCATCCAAAAGGCGCCGCCGATGACGTTGTTCATCAGCAGGTAGTAGCCGCGCGCGCAGACGATGCACAGCGGCACGGCGAGCAGCGCGGTCAGCGCACCCCGGCGCGCACCCAGCCCTGCCCTCGCGCAGGAGAGCGCCAGCGCCCCGCAGGAGATCAGCGCGGCACACACAAGCGCCGTGCCGTAGGCGGAAAGCACCATGGTTACTCCTCCTTTGCCGTGCTGGCAAAATAGATGATGTCGCTGATCGGGCGGCTATACGCGCTGTTTTCCGCGTTGATCTTGCTGCCGCCAAAGTACATGGCCGTCGTGTTGCCGCCGTCGAGATTGTAAGCGTTCTGCACGCCGAGACTGGCGACAAACGCCGAAAACTCCGCCAGCGTCATGCCGGTGCTGCCCTCATCCTTGGAGCCGTCGCAGCAGATGCACAGGTATTCCAGCCTGCCCCGCTCCACCTGCGCGATGGCGCAGCGGCGGTGCTTGCCCTCCGAGAAGTTGAAGACAGCATCATACGCCGGGTCGAGCACCTCGCCCTCGATGACGAGTCCCGGCCCGAAGTTGAAGGTATTGACGATGCCGAGGGGAGACAGCGCCTCGATGGCCGCCTTCGTCTCCTCCTTCACGCCTCCGCGAACAATGTGGAAATCCCCCGCGCTGTCGATCACCAGCACGTCGCGCCCGTCAATCGGGACGTCGGCGTACATCTGCCCCTGACGGATGAGATAGCTCCCCTTGTTCTGAAGCTGATAGGCGAAATAATCGCCGCTGACGGCAAAGACAGCGTTCACCCGCCGCGCAATCGCATCGATTTCCGCCGTCTGCGCCCGGTTGAAGGCATAGGCCGGCGCCGTGCGCAGCTGCGACGCATCCCGGATGGTGATGCGTGCGACATAGCACTGCGTCCTGTTGACCTCCATCCGCTCGATCTCCACGCGGATGGAATCATCCTCATAGACGGACTCCCCCTGATAGCATTCCTCGCGGGGCGGCATGCCGCCGCTCAGGTCGATGGGCAGCGCCTCGCCCAGCGCGCGCAGCGGCGCACAGAGCGCGGCGCACAGCAGCAGCGCCATGCAGCCTCTGCGCAGATGAATCTGATTCAATGCTTTCGTTCCTTTCCATCGCTTTCGTTTCTGCTCTTGCTTCTGTTTCCGTTGTCACTGCTTCATACTGGTCTTCAATAAAAGCATCGCTTCCAATTATTACAGATCGTCAAACGGCACATACTCCCGCGTCCTGAAAAAGTCATAGAGCGCAAAGTAATGCGGATGCTTTCTCCACGTCCCCTCCGTGGGGTTGTTGTCAAAATCCATCTCGCAATCCGGCAGCGCCGCGGCGAGGGACGCCCTCTCCTCCTCGGAAATCTCAAGATTCATGCCCAGCCACAGCCTGCGCAGGCTCTTCATCTGCTTGAGCGGCTCCAGGTCGTCGATGGGGTTGTTCTTGATGTTCAAATCGCGCAGGTTGGTCAGCCCCAGCAGCGGCGTGATGTCGTGCACGCGGCAGGTGAACATCTCCAGATACACGAGGTTGTGCAGCTCGGCCAGTGCGGAGATGTCGCCCACCGGATTGATGGCGATGATGAGCACCTCGAGGTTGGGCAGCTCCTTGATAAAGCTGAGATCCTCCACCCAGTTGTGGCCGATGTCCAGCGCCTTGAGGTTCTTGCAGAAGCGCAGCTTGGCGAAATTGCGCTCATCGTGAATCGGGTCAGGGCTCTGCCCATGCAGCGTGGAGAAGGCGGTCACATCCGTGCGCACTTTGTGGTCGCCCACCCACAGCGTCCAGCCGAAGAAGATCTGCGGATAGCTCTCAAACAGCTCCGACATCTGCGCCTCTGTCAGATTGCTGGCGTACATGTCCACCCGCTCAAGGCAGGGCATCTGGTCAAGAAAGGCCCTGAGCCCCTCCACATCCTCCACCCGGATGGAGCCAAAGTCAATCGCCGTGTCCTGAGAATCCGCCGTCAGCCCGGCAAAGCTCACAGGCTCGGCGAGCGCAAGCGAAGCCAGCAGCACAAACGCCGCCAGCACAGCAGCGAAGGCCGCTCCCCTGATATTCCTCATCCTTCATCCCTCCGCATGATCTGGTTTACACACCGTTTAACTCTACCCCTTTTTTGCACACTTGTCAATAGATAACAAGAGCGGCTTGCATTTTCGCCGCCGCTCTCGTCATGTATTGCCAAAACGCTGTGCGCTTTACAGGAAGTAGGCCACGCCGGATTCAAACAGGTGCTGATCCTTCTCGCCGGGGATGTTCTTCGCCACGCACGCGCCGATGCGCTCGCTGTGGCCCATCTTGCCCAGCACGCGGCCATCCGGCGAGCAGATGCCCTCGACCGCCCAGTATGAGCCGTTGGGGTTGCAGGGCATCTTGACAGCAGGCAGGCCGTCCGCGGTGGCATACTGCGTGACGATCTGACCGTTTGCCATGAGCTGCGCGAGCTGCTTCTCGCGGCAGACGAAGCGTCCCTCGCCGTGGGAAATCGCCACCTGATGCACATCGCCCACGCTGACGCCCGCCATCCACGGCGACTTGACAGAGGAGACGACCGTGCGCACATGCGTCGCCGCATGGCGGCCGATGGTGTTGAAGGTCAGCGTCGGGTCGTCCTCGCGCAGGGTGCGGATCTCGCCGTAGGGAACAAGGCCCAGCTTGATGAGCGCCTGGAAGCCGTTGCAGATGCCCAGCATCAGGCCATCGCGCTTGCCAAGCAGCTCCATGATGGCCTCCATGATGCGCGGGTTGCGCAGCGCGGTGGCGATGAACTTGCCGGAGCCATCCGGCTCGTCGCCCGCGGAGAAGCCGCCCGGCAGCATGACGATCTGCGCACTGGCGATGCCCTTGACAATCGCCTCGACGGATTCCTCCACGCCCTTTGCCGTCAGGTTGCGGAAGACGAAGACGTCCGTCTGCGCCCCGGCGCGCTCGAAGGCGCGGGCGCTGTCCAGCTCGCAGTTGGTGCCCGGGAAGGACGGAATGAACACGCGCGGCCTGGCCACGCGCACGCGCGGGCGCACCTCGCTGCGCGTCTCGCACGGCAGGTAGGGTGCGGTGGTGTTCTTTGCCGACACCGTCGTCGGGAAGACGCTCTCCAGCGGAGCCGTCCATGCCGCACGCGCCTCGGCGAGCGTCACCGTCGCGCCGCACGCGCTGATGGAGGCGTTTTCCGTTGTCATGCCCACGATCGCAAGGCCCTCGGGCACAGCCGCGCCGTCCGCCAGCTCGACGAGAATCGAGCCGTAGCGCGGCAGGAACAGCTCATCCTCTGCAACACCCGTCAGGCTCGCGCCGATGCGGCTGCCGAACGCCATCACGGAGAGCGCCGCCGCCACGCCGCCGCGGCCGACCGTGTGCGCGCTGAGCACGTCGCCGCGCGCAATCGCCTGATGCAGCGTCCCGTAGAGCGCCAGCGCCTCGGCGTAGCGCGGGACGAGCTGTTCATCAACGGGCAGCGTCAGCAGCGCGAGACGGTGCCCCGCCCCCTGCAGATCGGTGCCAATCACGCGGCGCGCATCCACCGTGCCCACCGCAAAGGACACGAGCGTCGGCGGAACATGGATGTCCTCAAACGATCCGCTCATCGAATCCTTGCCGCCGATGGAGGCCGTGCCGAAGCCAAGCTGCGCGCTCAGTCCGCCCAGCAGCGCCGCCGCCGGCTTGCCCCAGCTCTCGGGCACCTTGTTCAGCCGCTCAAAATACTCCTGGAAGGTCAGCCGCGCGCGCGACGCGTCACCACCCGCCGCGCAGATCTTCGCCAGCGATTCCGTCACCGCGTACACCGCGCCGTGGAACGGGCTCCACTCGCTCAGGTACGGGTCATAGCCGTGGCTCATCAGCGTGGCCGTGGTCGTCTCGCCCTGCGCGGGAATCAGCGCCGCCATCGCCTCGTTCGGGCTCTCGCGGTACACGCCGCCGTAGGGCGCGAGGATCGTACCCGCGCCGATGGTGCCGTCAAAGCGCTCGACGAGCCCCTTCTGCGAGCAGATGTTCAGGTCGCCGAGCATCGCCAGCCACGCCTCGCGCACCGTCTTGCCGCGCGCGAAATCGGGCTGCGCGGTCAAATAGGGCTCGCGCTCGTCCGGCGCGGTGACGATGGCCCGCGCATGCTGCGTCACGCCGTTCGTATCCAGGAACGCGCGGGAGAGATCGACAATCGTCCTGCCGCGCCAGTGCATCACCAGCCGGGCCTCCTCGGTGACGACGGCCACCTGCGTGGCCTCGAGGTTTTCCTCGTAGGCCATCTGCTTGAAGCGCTCGACCTTGTCCGCCTCGATGACGCAGGCCATGCGCTCCTGCGATTCGGAGATCGCCAGTTCCGTGCCGTCAAGGCCCTCATACTTCTTGGGCACGGCGTCCAGCTCGATGACGAGGCCTGGAGCCAGCTCGCCGACGGCCACACACACGCCGCCCGCGCCGAAGTCGTTGCAGCGCTTCACCATCTGCGCGAACTCCGCGCTGCGGAACAGGCGCTGGATGCAGCGCTCCGTCGGCGCGTTGCCCTTCTGCACCTCCGCGCCGCAGGTCGTCAGCGACTGCGCGTTGTGCGCCTTGGAGGAGCCCGTCGCGCCGCCGCAGCCGTCGCGGCCCGTGCGGCCGCCCAGCAGCATCACCACGTCGCCCGGCTGGGGCGCGGCGCGGCGCACATGGTCGCGCGGGGTCGCGGCGATGACCGCGCCCAGCTCCATGCGCTTGGCGACGAAGCCGGGATGATAGTATTCCTGCACCTTGCCCGCCGCCAGACCGATCTGGTTGCCGTAGCTCGAGTAGCCCTGCGCCGCGGTCGTCGTGATGCGCCGCTGGGGCAGCTTGCCCTCGCGCGTGCGGCTGTAGGGCACGCGCGGGTCACCGGAGCCGGTGATGCGCATGGCCTGATAGACGTAGCTACGCCCGGAGAGCGGATCGCGGATGGCGCCGCCCAGGCAGGTCGCCGCGCCGCCGAAGCCCTCGATCTCCGTCGGGTGGTTGTGCGTCTCATTCTTGAACATGATGAGCCACGGCTCATCCTTGCCGTCCACATTCGCCGTGACGACGATGGAGCAGGCGTTGATCTCGTCGGAGGCATCGAGGTCGTCGAGCTTGCCCAGCCTGCGCAGCGCCTTCGCGCCCAGCGTCGCCATGTCCATGAGCGAAATGTCCTTGCGGCGCTCGCCGTAGACATCGCTGCGCGTATCGACATACAGCTCGTATGCCGCGCGGATGGGCGCGATGAAGCGGCCGTCCGCGAACTCGATTTCGTCAATCGCCGTCAGGAAGGTCGTATGCCGACAGTGATCGCTCCAATAGGTATCGATGGCGCGCAGCTCAGTGATGCTCGGGTCGCGCTTTTCCGTATCGCGGAAATAATCGCGGCAGAAGCACAGGTCCTCCGCGCTCATCGCCATGCCCAGCTCGCGCACCATCGCCTCGAGCGCCTTATCCTCCATCGAAATGAAGCCCTCGACCGTCGCCACGTCAGCGGGCGCATCGGCGTGCATGGTCAGCGTCTCGGGCTTGTCCATCGACGCGCGGCGCGCCTCGACCGGATTGATGAGGTGGCGGGCGATGCGTTCCATCAACTCCTGTGTCACGCTGCCCTCAATCGCGTAAACCTTCGCGCAGGCCACCCTCGGGCGCTCATCCTGCGGGCTGAGCAGCTGCAGACACTGGCTCGCGCTGTCGGCGCGCTGGTCGTACTGGCCGGGCAGGTATTCCACCGCGAGCGTCTGCGCGTCCATCTCCGGAAGCGCCTCGTCGTAGAGCACATCCACATTCGGCTCGGAGAAGATGACGCCGCGCGCGCTTTCAAAGGCCGCGTCGGACAGGCCCTCCACGTCGTAGCGCTGGAAAATGCGCACGCGCTCAATCGCCTGCGTGGCCAGTGCCTCGCAAAGCTCACGGCAGAGCTGCTGCGCGGCCACATCATAGCCGGGGCGCTTCTCCGCATAGATTCTTCTGACCTGACTTGTACTCACGATGCTCCTCCTCCATCTGCATGGGCGGGCGCGCGCCGCCGCTCGGGCCGCTCCTCCGCCGATTACGAAACGACAGAGGCATTATAGCATTAAATGTTCGCTCTTGCAATCCATTTCAGACTTATGCAGGCGAAAACACTCCGTTTTCGTCCCTTTGCACGCAAAATAAACCGAACATTGACAAGCTTTCACCGATGCTGTATAGTAAACCGGTCAGGAAACCATCCAGGGAAGGGAGGCCCCGCCATGTCCTCATTTGCGCTGCGCGCCATTGCGCTTGTATGCATGATGGCCGATCACATCGGGCTGTCGGCCTTTCCCGGCGCGAACGCCTTCCGCTGTGTCGGGCGCGTCGCCTTTCCTTTATATTGCTTTCTGCTCGTGCAGGGCTACCGGCACACGCGCGACGTGCGCGCCTATGCCCGGCGGCTTCTGCTGCTCGCGCTCATCTCGGAAATCCCCTTTGACTGGCTCATCTTCGGCCGCATCACCTGCCTGAGCGAGCAGAATGCGCTCTTTTCCCTTCTGCTTGCGCTGACAGCCCTCGCCGCGGATGACGCCCTGCGCGATCAAGCGGCGCTGCGCGCGATGGCGCTGGGCGGGCTGTGCGTGGCCGCCATGCTCTCGCGCGTGAGCTTTGGCTGGCTGGGCGTGGCGCTCTGCCTGTGCTTCTATGAGCTTGGCGGACTGCGCCGCATCGCCTGCGCCGCCGCGCTGCTGCTGGTCTACACGATGAGCCTCGCCTTCTCCGGCGTGGCGCAGGGCTGGGCATTCACCTCGCTGTGGGCGCTGCTCGCGCTGCCGCTCATCGTGCTGTACAATGGCCGTCCTGGCCCGCGTCCTCGCCTGCTGACGGCGCTGTTTTACGCGGCCTATCCGCTTCACCTCATTGCGCTGGCTGTCGTCCGCGCGCTGCGCATTGTGCCGCCGTATTTCTTCTGATTTCCGCTATACAATCGCATAACAGAAGCGAAGCGATAACAGCTGCCCGAGGATGCATTCCCCGGCTCCGTCATCGCTTCGCTTCTATACTGTCATTTGGTTATACTGCTTCGCGTCAAAACCTTATACTGTTCTGCGCCTAAACCGGCATGATGCCGGTTGCATCACCGACCAAGAGATGCAAGTCCTGTTGCTTTACGGTCGAGGCCGAAGCTTTGCGGAAGGACTTTCAGAGTAAATCATTGCTTTGCAAAACTCCTCCGTCAGGTAACGCTTCGCTCCCTGACTGCTTTCGCAAAATTGCTCCGCAATAGGGTACGTTGGGCTGCCGACCCAGGAAACTCGCATAGTCGCGCCGTAGGCGCTCCTTGCGGTTGCCAATCTCCGCCTGCCTGCTTCCCGCCCAGCGGGCGGCAGGCTACGATTCCAAACCCGCTTGGGGATTTCATCCCCAAACCCCATCACCGCTTCGCGCCTGTTCTCCCATCTTTCTATCTTAGATCAGCCTCAGCGCCGTTCACCCTTGTCCTCCACCTGCACGCGCGTCATGCCGCAGGCGAGCGCGATACCGTCCCGGGCAAGCTCCATGCGCACGGCGTCAAGCAGCAGGTAGTACACATCCCAGTAGCGGCCCGTCGGCGTCCACACGCGCAGCAGGAACTGAACGCCCGTCTCGCCGTATTCCGTCACCGTCGCAAAGGGCGCCTGCTTACCCTCCCGCACGACGTCGGGCATGGCTGCCGCCGCGCGCAGCAGCGCCGCCGTCACGCGCGCGTTCTCGTGCTCATAGCCCACGCGCACGCTGATATCCATGCGCCGCAGGGGATGGCGGCTAAAATTGGTGATGCGCTCCGCCGACAGCTCCCGGTTGGGGATCAGCACGAGCTTGCCGTCCGGCGTCGCCAGATGCGTGTACATCAGATCGACGGATTCCACCTCGCCCTGTCCCTTATCCGTCTCGATGTAATCTCCGGCGGTGAAGGGCTTGGCCGTCAGAATGACCACGCCGCCCACGACGTTGGCCAGCACATTCTGAATGGACAGCGAAATCGCCAGCGCGAACAGGCTCAGCAGCGCTACAAGCGAGGTCACGGGCAGGCCGAGCTGGTCGGCAATGATCGTGCCCAGCACGACATAGAGCGCAATCTGCGCGCAGGAGATGAGGAACGCGCTCAGCGCGCGGTCGATGGGCAGGCGGCCGAGCGTGCGCTTGATGAAGGTCATCAGCACGCGCACCACGGCAATGCCCGCCACCAGCAGCACCAGCGCGATGAGCCAGCCCTCCAGCGGCACCTTGTCCAGCGCCTGCGCGACAGCCTCCGTATCAAACGTCTCCACAGCGGCATCCATGTGTATCGCCTCCCTTCGCGCTTCTCCTGTTATTCTCCGCGCTCAGCGGCATCACATCCGGATCAGCTCATATTCGCGCGTGCCCAGGCCGATCTTCTCCGCGTGCTCCAGGCAGCTTCTCCACTCGGACTCCGGCGTGGAATTGGTGAACGGATCGCCCCAGTCAGCAAAACCCGGCTTTTTGAGATTGTCGGCAAGCTGGCTGTTCGCCAAGGGGCTGGCGGCCATGCACAGGTCCACGCACGCCTGATCCAGCGCCAGCGGGTCAAAGGACGCGAGCATTCCAATGTTGGGCAGGATGGCCGCGTCGTTCTCGCAGTGGCAGTCGCAGTTCGGGGAGACGTCCACGATCAGCGAGATGTGGAAGCTCGGCCTGCCGTCCACCACGGCCTTGGTGTACTCGGCCATGCGGCAGTTGAGCAGCGCGTTGGCGTCGTCGTTGTCAAACACAATCGCGTCAAAATTGCACGCGCCCAGGCAGCGGCCGCAGCCCACGCAGTTGTCCTGATTGACGCGCATCTTCCTCGCCGCCTCGTCGAACTCGAGGCCGCCGTTGGCGCATTCCCTCTGGCACTTGCGGCAGCCGCGGCAGGCGTCCGGCTCGATGTGCGGCTTGCCGCTGGAGTGCTGCTCCTTCTTGCCCGCGCGCGAGCCGCAGCCCATGCCGATATTCTTGATCGTGCCGCCGAAGCCGGTCATCTCATGGCCCTTGAAATGGGTCAGGCTGATGAAGACATCCGCATCCATGATCGCCCGGCCGATGCGCGCTTCCTTGACGTATTCGCCACCCGCCACCGGCACGCCGATATCGTCCGTGCCCTTGAGGCCGTCACCGATGAGGATGGGGCAGCCGACGGTCAGCGGCGTGAAGCCGTTCTCCCACGCGCAGGAAAGGTGCTCGAGCGCGTTCTTGCGGCTGCCGGGGTACATCGTGTTGCAGTCGGTCAAAAACGGCTTGCCGCCCAGCTCCTTCACCACATCCACGACAGCGCGGGCGTAGTTGGGCCGCAGGTAGCTGATGTTGCCCAGCTCGCCGAAGTGCATCTTGATGGCGACAAACTTGCCGTCCATGTCGATATCCCCGATGCCCGCCCTGCGGATGAGCTTCTTGAGCTTGGTGGGCAGGCCGTCGCCGAAGGCCACCGTGCGGAAATCCGTGAAATAGACCTTTGCCTTTTCCATGTGCGTTTCCTCCTGTTTCTTATGATGATAATCCTTCCATTCACTCCGTAAGTCCTTCTGCAAAGCTCCGGACTCGGTCGCAAAGCAGCGGGACTTACATCACTTG
>JALFHA010000389.1 GCA_022776785.1 Clostridiales bacterium
ACATTGAACGCTTTGAGAGCGCACGATCCCTGCTGGAGACGAATGAAGCGGGCACAAGCTTTTCCATCCTGCTGCTGGATGTCATGATGGACGGCATGGACGGCATGACCCTGGCAGCCGCGCTGCGGGCGCAGGGGCAAAGGACGCCCATCATCTTTATCTCCAACAACCGTGAGATGGCGCTGCGGGGGTATGAGGTTGCCGCAGCGCGCTACCTTGCCAAGCCGCTTGACAGGCAGAAGCTGCGCGAGGCGCTGCTGTATTGCTGCAATACGCTTGGAACAAGCGGGGAGCTGCTCCTGCCAGCCGCTGACGGGCATCGTCGCATACAGTCTGATTCCATTCTGTACGCTGAGACCTATGGTCGGGGCATACGAATTGCGCTTCAGAACGGTCAGCTTGAGAGCCGACTGAAAATATCCGAGCTGGCAGCTATGCTGCCCTCCAGCCAGTACGTCTTCTGCCACCGCACAATTCTAGTCAACCTCGATTTTGTGACGGGCATCCGCTATTGCGAAATCGAATTGCAGGGTGGTATACGTCTGCCCATCAGCAAATACAGGCTTTCCGACCTGCGCGCACAGCTGTTGCGCCACCTGGAGCGTTAGCCAAGCGGCAGCGCCAGCGTCACACGGTAGCAGTCCTCGCCCTGTTCCATTTCCAGCAAACCGTTGCAGCGCTCCACAATCTGCCGGATGATCTTCAGCCCCAGCCCGTGTCCGGGCTCGGGTGCTTTTGTTTTTTCCGGCTTTTTTGCCGAGTTCTCCAAACAGCATACGAAAAATCCGTTCTTGATATGCATATCCAGCCTGATGAACGGCTGCTGTGCGCCGGAGCCGAGCACCCCGTCCACGGCATTGTCCATCAGGTTCATCATCAGCGAACAGAGCTCTGCGTCGCTCAGCGGCAGAGCCTCAGGCGCGTTTGTGCGCACGAGTTCAATGCGCACGCCCGCGTTGATGGCCTGCGTCAGCTTGCCGTTGATGATTACGTCCAGCATGGCATTTCCGCTTCTCACCACGGGACGGATGCTTGCGTTCTGCAAAAGCAGCTCGTCCAGATAGCGCTGTACGTTCTCCTCGCCGCTCATCTGCCTGAGCATGCTGTAATGCTTGTTCATGTCGTGCAGCAGCATCATGACCTGCTCATTCTGCGCACGCAGGCTTTCGTAGTGCTGCATGGTTAGCTCGCAGCGCGTGTCGATCAGGCGTGCGCTCTCCCGGCGGCGAAGCTCCCGCTCTATCAGCTCTGCGGCCAACGAGACGGCTGCGGCAATCGTCGTGCTCAGCGTCAGCGGCCAGAGGAAATAGGCGGGCGTCAGATAGCGCACCGCCAGCTGCAGCTGCACCAGCAGCTGCCTGCCATGAAGCAGGCATGCGCCCAGCAGCAGTGCCCCCGTGATCAGCGCGGAGATCGGCGCAAAGAAAGCGTAGAAGCGCTGCGTCCTGCGCCAGCAGCCCCACGCGCAGATCAGGACGGCGTAGAGACTGATGAAGCCCGTCATCTGCGGCACGCTGGTGCGCAGATTGACAAGCCAGTCACTCGTCAGCACCTCATAGCGCAGGTCAATGACCGGGCAGAGCAGGCAGGTCAGGCCGGTCAGCCCGGTCAGCACCCAGAAGGCGCTGCGAAAGCGCCCCGCGCGGCTGGTGAGCAGCGCCAGCAGCGCCGTGAGGGAGAGCCCCTTGCACAGGGCGAGCCAGTCCACCCGCGTCTGCCTGAGCACCATGCCCGTGAAGGAGGCGCTCATGAGAATGGCCGCCATCCATAGAAGCAGGGACAGCGCCGCCCACAGCAGACTTGCGTCCCGCTGTCCCCGCCGCAGCTGCCCCAGAAACAGCACAAGCAGCGCTGCGCCCCCGAAGAAGCACAGCGCGGCGGGCACGGCCGTGCGGAAGCTCTCGGCAATCAGCTCGCTCTCATGGGCGTAGGGGCAGGTCAGCAGCACGGGCACCGGCCACACCTTCGGCATCTCCCAATCAAGCCCCGTGGACTGGGCGATGGTCACCGTCTTTCCGGCGCAGTCGCCAGGCAGGCTGACGGTCAGCGCGGCGGAGCGGGGCTGCTCTCTGGCCGGGAGCGTCAGATAGCCGATGCGGTTGTCCTGCTCCGGGCAGTCGGTATAGATCAGCATTCCGCCCAGAAAGACGGCCACATTCTCCCCATAGGCTTCGACCTGCAGGTTGGGATCGCTGCCCAGCTCCTCGTCAAGCACGCGGGAGAAATAGAAGGTCTGCCCCGGCTGCACGTCGCCGGAGAAGCCGCCAAAGCCATCCGCCGTCAGCGCGACGGGCGTGTCGCCCTCCTGCACAAACACCTGCCAGCCCTTCTGGTCGTATACCCAGTCGCCGGGCATGGCCTCGCCCGCCCAGCGCAGGGACAGATCGTATGTCGCCGCCGTCTGCTCAGGCCGGGCATAGCGCAGCAGCGCCCAGCCCAGCGCGACGCACAGGAGCATCAGCGCCGCCGCACCGGCCAGCCATGCTTTTTGATATCTCACAGGAAGCACCTTCCTCCCGTTATACATTCTCTCCGTCTATACTTTACCATGCGCCCGAAAGGCGGTCAACCGCGCCCAGCGTCCATTCGCGCGCAAAAACGTCCACTCGCACCCAAGCCGTTGACTTTCAGGAATGCCAAAACTATGATGTAAACAAGCATCCTTTATCCCCTGTGCCGGCTGGTATGCGGGATAATCGAATTGGTTCAAGGAGAATCGGAATAAGGGAGGAATGATGATGAAGGGATTCATCCGGCTTTTCCTTTGCCTGGCGGCCCTGCTGCTGTGCGTCGCCGCAGCCTCTGCGGATACCCTATTTGTCACCACGCAGAACGGAAAGACGGTCAACATGCGCAGCGGGCCCGGAATGAAGCACAAGATCCTCATGCGCATCCCCAACGGCTACAGCGTCGAAACAGAGGATGAGCTTGACCCGGACGGCTGGCTGCTGTGCACCTACGAGGGACACAGGGGCTACATCAACGGTCAGTACCTGAGCGAGGCGCCCGGCGCCATCAACGGCTATGTGGTGAGCGGCTACATGGCAACCGTCAAGCCCTCGAGCGCGGGCGGATATGTCAACCTGCGCGAGAAGCCCAGCAAGAGCGCCAAGGTCATTTGCAAATGCTACGAGAGCGACGAGCTGATTGTCCTGCGCAGCAACGGCACATGGTGCCTAGTGTACGATACGGGCTCGTGCGACAGGGGCTTTATTCAGGACAGCTTCCTCGAATTCAAGGAAGAGGTCGACATTGAGGAAATCAAGTTCCTGCTGGCGGATACGGCTTCGATGATTCCTGCGGCGGGAAAGAGCAGCACCTCTTCCGCCAGCCACAGCAGCTCTGGCTCCTCGCAGGGCAAAGCAGAGATGGTATACTGCGAGCTCTGCGGCGGCTGTTATGAGGCGGGCAATGTCTTCCGCAACCACATCTGCTCCGGCAGGAGCGATCCTGAACCTGAAATGGTGTACTGTGAGCTGTGCGGCGGCTGGTATGAGGCGGGCAACGTGTTCCGCAACCACATCTGCTCCGGCAGGGAATAAGCGAAAGCCCTGAACCGACAGCCCCCCACTGGATTTTCACGGCGCGGGCCTGCGGCTTTCCCGCAGGCCCGGACAGCCAGAAAAAGAATATAAGTAAAGGATAGGTGACATCCATGAAGAAACTGCTTGCATTGCTACTGACCCTGTCTCTCCTGCTGTGCGCACTCCCTGCGGTGCTCGCGGAGCAGACGCCC
>JALFHA010000394.1 GCA_022776785.1 Clostridiales bacterium
GCCCTCTGAAAACTGTTTCTTCCGGCCCGTCATTAGGTGAGTGCGTACATTGTACTTGGCTAGGTTTTCGCTTGCGCACGCCCAGTGGGCGAAGCAGCGCGAGCGGAAACGGCCGGGAGAGTAGGACGTTGCCGGATTCCACAAAGGAAAGCACCCCACGGATGTGGGGTGTTTTCCTGTGTGGAGCTGAGATGTTGCTAACGCTCCCGGCCTGTCTTCATGTGAGTGCGTACATTGTACTTGCTTAGGTTTCCATCCGCGCGCGCCCAGTGGGCGAAACAGCGTGGATGGAAACGGCCGGGAGAGTAGGACGTTGCCGGATTCCAAAGAAATAAGCTCAGCCGTGTGGCTGGGCTTATTTCTTTGCCCTCTGGAAACTGTTTCTCCCGACCCGTCATTAGGTAAGTGCGTACATTGTACTTGCTTATACTATTTCTCGTCTAAAATATAGATAGAATCCATTTTCTGCCCGTGATGCTTTTGATGACTGTCGCGGGCAGATTTTTGATATTAAAACACAATCTATCTATAACAGCTTCGAGCGAGTCGAATATCTCATTCTGAAAACCCCGTTTGCGGATTTCTTTCCAAATCTGTTCTATGGGGTTCATTTCAGGTGTGTAGGGCGGAATAAAGAATAATTCAATGTTTTCCGGAACAATGAGCTCATTTGACTTATGCCATGCAGCACCATCACAGATGAGCAGGATATAGTCATCCGCGAATTGCTCCGAGAGCTTTTCCAGAAAGAAGTTCATGCTTTCGGTATCGCATCTCGTCATCACCCAGAAACAGCTATCTCCGGTTTCCGGTTCTATCGCTCCATAGACATACCTGTATTCCCGTATATGGTGGCAGGGGACAATTGGCCGCACGCCCTTTCTGCACCAGCTCGCTGTGGGTTTGCTAATCCGACCAGATCCTGCTTCGTCCTGAAACAGAATCCTCACCCGTTTTGGGGAGGCTTTCTCTACAAGCTCATCGTATCGAGTCTTAATTCTTTTGAGTCAGCCTGCTCTTCTTCGCTGGCTGACTTTGGATGCTTTGGCCGCGGCATTTTCTTTACCCAGCCATGCCGCTTCAAAACACGATACACATAGCTGCAAGCTGTAGTTCCACCGATTTCTGCGTTCAGCGCTTTGCGGACTTCCTCGACTGTTGTGATATGGCCTTCTTTTGCCTTTTGCTCACATTCTTGAAGTATCTTTTCTTCCTGCTCATAGCTGAGTTTTCTGTTGTGGCCGGTGTATTTCATTCTTGCAAACTCTTCAAGGCCTTGCGTCTTAAACTGCTTGACTACTTCCGAGATATACATCCAATTCATGTCCAGTTTCTCTGCTATTTCTTTGGATGTTTTCCCTTCGTATCGCAGTTCTATCACATGAAGCCGACGTGCTACTCTCTTATTCTGCGTGGCTTTCCTTGCCTTTACGACTGCTGTGTATTCTTCAGCGGTTATCTCATATTTCTTCATGTTCATCACCATTTGTATTATAACACATCAGTCGAGATTTTAAAAGAGAAACAGTATCAAACAGAAAAGAAGCTGCGGCGCTGGTTGGACGCCGCAGTTTTGCTTGAGCACATTTACACCCGATGCAAAGCTCATGCATCATTTCCGTGGTTTTCTGTAGGTTTCCGGCTACGCGCTCACAGATGTTATTGCCGCTTTTTTTCGAGAAATCTTTGACAATTTCCAGCAAAAATGATACACTAGATATGATCGACGGAGCATGTCTTCGCGCGATGCAAAAACGCATGAAAAGCCCGGGAAACCGCGGCTTTCACGGGCTGCGCGGAGTCCCGCCGCGCGCGCCCGGAAATAGTTTCGGGAAATGACGGTTTGAATGGAGGAGTTTCCCATGGCGAAGAAAACTGTTGACGACATCAAGGTAACCGGCAAAAAGGTGCTTGTGCGCTGCGACTTCAACGTCCCGATGAAGGACGGCAAGATCACCAACGACAAGCGCATTGTCGCTGCGCTGCCCACGATCAAGAAGCTCGTGGCCGACGGCGGCCGTGTGATTCTGTGCAGCCATCTGGGCAAGCCGAAGAACGGCCCGGAGGCCAAGTTCTCCCTCGCGCCCGTGGCCGAGCGCCTGAGCGAGTATCTGGGCAAGCCGGTTGTCTTCGCGGACGATGATACCGTCGTCGGCGAGAAGGCCAAGGCTGCTGTCGCTGCGATGCAGGATGGCGACGTGGTGCTGCTGCAGAACACCCGCTTCCGTAAGGAAGAGACCAAGAACATTGAGGATTTCTCCAAGGAGCTCGCCTCTCTGGCGGACTGCTATGTGGATGACGCGTTCGGCTCCTGCCATCGCGCGCACTGCTCCACCGAGGGCGTGACCAAGTTCCTCTCCCCGTGCGTCGCTGGCTATCTCATCGGCAAGGAGCTCGACGTGATGGGCAAGGCGCTGGAGAATGCGGACCGTCCGTTCGTCGCCGTGCTCGGCGGCGCGAAGGTGGCCGACAAGCTCAACGTCATCGAGAACCTGCTCGAGAAGGTCGATACCCTCATCATCGGCGGCGGCATGGCTTTCACCTTCCTCAAGGCGCAGGGCCTCGAAATCGGCAAGAGCCTGCTCGATGAGACCAAGATCGACTACTGCAAGAACATGATGGAAAAGGCCGCGGCCAAGGGCGTCAAGCTGCTGTTGCCGGTCGATACCGTCTGCGTCAAGGCGTTCCCGGATCCCATCGACGCGCCGATTGACACCGTGACCGTCGATGCCGACAAGATCCCGGCGGACATGGAGGGCTGCGACATCGGCCCGAAGACCGCTGCGCTCTATGCCGAGGCTGTCAAGACCGCCAAGACCGTCATCTGGAACGGCCCGATGGGCGTGTTCGAGAACCCGACCCTCGCCGCTGGCACGCTGGCTGTGGCGAAGGCGATGGCCGAGAGCGAGGCTGTCACCATCATCGGCGGCGGCGACAGCGCTGCGGCTGTCGAGCAGATGGGCCTGGGCGACAAGATGACCCACATCTCCACCGGCGGCGGCGCCTCCCTGGAGTACCTCGAGGGCAAGGTTCTGCCCGGCGTTGCCTGCCTGGACGAGAAGTAATTTCCCGGTTTTCCCTGAATCATCATGCCCCGGGCGGCCTTGGGGCCGTCCGGGGCCTTTGCGTGCGCCCTACCGGCGCTTTCATAACAGGATAAAGGAGAGCTTTACTATGCGCAAGCCTATCATTGCCGGCAACTGGAAGATGAACAAGACCCCCAGCGAGGCCAAGGCCCTCGTCGAGGCCCTCGCGCCGCTCGTCGCGGATGCCCAGTGTGATGTGGTTGTCTGCACGCCCGCCGTGAACTTCGCGGCTGTATCCGAGGCCATCAAGGGCACCAACATCAAGCTCGGCGCGCAGAACATGCACTGGAAGGAGTCCGGCGCGTACACCGGCGAGCTGAGCGCCGCCATGCTCAAGGAGTGCGGCGTGGAGTACGTCATCCTCGGCCACAGCGAGCGCCGCCAGTACTTCGGCGAGACCGATGCAACCGTGAACCTGCGCACGCTGGCCGCCGTCAAGGCCGGCCTGACCCCGATCATCTGCGTGGGCGAGAAGAAGGAGGAGCGCGAGGCGGGCTACACCAACGCGCTGGTCGCCTATCAGACCCTGATCGCCCTCTCCGGCCTGACGGCGGAGCAGGTGGCGAAAGTCGTCATCGCCTATGAGCCGGTTTGGGCCATCGGCACCGGCCTGACCGCTACCGACGAGCAGGCCAACGAGACCATCGGCGTCATCCGCGAGGCCGTGCGCTCCGCTTACGGCGATGCCGCCGACGAGGTGCGCATCCAGTACGGCGGCTCCATGAACCCCAAGAACTGCAAGGGCCTGATGGCGCAGCCGCAGATCGACGGCGGCCTCATCGGCGGCGCGTCCCTCAAGGCCGAGGATTTCTCCAAGGTCGTGCGCTTTGACGCGTAATCGCTTCATCGGAGGATAATGAATACTATGGCGAAGAAACCTGTTCTTCTGTGCATCATGGACGGCTTCGGCTGGGTGCCGGAGCAGACCGACGGCAACGCCATCGTCGCCGCGAAGAAGCCCAATCTCGACAAGCTCTTTGCCGAGTGCCCCTATACCACCATCGACGCCTCCGGCATGGCCGTCGGCCTGCCCGACGGGCAGATGGGCAACAGTGAGGTGGGCCACACCAACATCGGCGCGGGCCGCATCGTCTATCAGCAGCTGACGCTGATTACCAAGTCCATTCTCGACGGCACGATGAAGAAAAACGACGTGCTCGTGCGCAACATGAAGAAGGCCATCGATGCGGGCAAGGCCATCCACTTCATGGGCCTTCAGGGCACCGGCGGTGTGCACAGCCACATCGATCACCTGTTCGGCCTGCTCGATCTGGCGAAGTCGCTCGGCGCGAAGGATGTGTACATCCACGCGATCATGGACGGCCGCGACACCGACCCCCACGACGGCAAGGGCTTCCTCGAGCGCGTGCAGGGCAAGCTCGACGAGCTGGGTATCGGCAAGATTGCCACGGTCACGGGCCGCTACTACGCGATGGACCGCGACTCCAACTGGGATCGCATCGAGAAGGCTTACGCCGCGTTCGTCTATGGCGAGGGCGAGCACGCTGCCAATGGCCTCGAGGCCATCGAGCGCAGCTATGCCGCCGGTGTGACGGATGAGTTCATCGTGCCGTGCGTCACCTGCGAGGGCGGCCGCGTGAGCGAGGGCGACACCGTGGTGTTCCTCAACTTCCGCCCTGACCGCGCGCGCCAGATGACCCGCGTGTTCGTGGACGACGCCTTCAAGGGCTTTGAGCGCCGCTATGGCCGCTTCCCGGTCAACTACGTCTGCATGGCGGAGTACGACGCGACGATGCCCAACGTGGAGGTCGCCTATCCGCCGGTGGAGCTGACCAACGTGCTCGGCGAGTATCTCGCCAAGAATGGCAAGACCCAGCTGCGCATCGCGGAGACGGAGAAGTACGCGCATGTCACATTCTTCTTCAACGGCGGCGTGGAGGCCCCCTACGAGGGCGAGGATCGCAAGGTGATTCCGTCCCCGAAGGTCGCCACCTACGACCTCAAGCCGGAGATGAGCGCCTATGAGGTCGCCGACGAGTGCGCCGCGCGCATCCGCAGCGGCAAGTATGACGTGGTGATCCTCAACTTTGCCAACTGCGACATGGTCGGCCACACCGGCGTGTATGACGCGGCGGTCAAGGCTGTGGAGGCTGTGGACGCGTGCGTGGGCAAGGTGTGGGAGGCTGTCCGCGAGATGGGCGGCTGCATGTTCCTCACCGCCGACCACGGCAACGCCGACAAGATGCGCAACGAGGACGGCTCGCCCTTCACCGCGCACACCACCAACCCCGTGCCCTTCCTCGTGGCGGGCGTGGGCGATGTGAAGCTGCGCTGCGGCGGCTGCCTGGCCGACATCGCGCCGACCATGCTGCCCTACATCGGCCTGCCCGTCCCGGCAGAGATGACCGGCAAGAGCATCATCGAGTAATCATACTGTTCTGCGTTAAAACCGGCATGATGCCGGTTGCATCACCGACCAAGTGACGTAAGTCCCATTGCTTTGTGGTCGAGTCCGAAGCTTTGCAGAAGGACTTACAGAGTAAAAGATGGGATAGCAATCGCGAAGCGAGGCCTGACGGTGAGTTCTTGACGAACAAACGAGAAAGCCGCAAGAAATACTTTAATCGAAGAACAGTATCAGAGAGAACCGCAGCGGATACCCGGAGCTGATCGCAAAAAAATCGGATGCAGGAGGAGATTCCTGCATCCGAATTTTTTTGGAGGGGGATCGGCTTCACAGCGTCGTGCGCAGCAGCTCCATGCTGCCTGCGAGCCGGTAGGCGCCCATGCCCGCAGGCAGGAATACGCTCTCGCCCTTGCGCAGCGCGAGGCTCTCTCCATTGGCAATCAGCGCGCCCTCGCCGCTCAGGCACAGGAGCGAGACGAAGCTATCCGCCGTGGCCTCATCCTCCATCAGGCCGCTGACGGTCAGCGCGCTGACGTGGAAGCGTTCGCAGCTCACCAGCGGCTGCACCTGCCCGCCGGGAACAGCCTTTGCAGGCTCTGTCGGGCCGACGGGGCAGATCGGCGGCTCGCGCAGGGCGACGTCCAGCGCCTTTTGGATGTGCAGCTCGCGCGGCTTGCCGTCCGCACCGACGCGACCGAAATCGTAGACGCGATAGGTCAGATCGGAGCTCTGCTGCACCTCGGCGATGAGCAGGCCGCCGCCAATGGCGTGCACCGTGCCCGCCGGGATGAAGAACACGTCTCCGGGCTTGGCCTCCACCCAGTTCAGCAGCTCGGTCAGCGTATTGCTGCGGATGGCCTCCTCCATCTGCTCGAGGGTAATTTCCTCCTTGAAGCCGTAGTAGATGCCCGCGTCGGGCTGCGCGTCCACGACATACCACATCTCCGTCTTGCCGAAGGAGTTCTCCTCGCGGCGGGCATACTCGTCGTCCGGGTGTACCTGCACGGAGAGCGGCTGCGCCGCATCGATGAGCTTGATGAGCAGCGGGAACTCGGTATGCTCGTCCGCCTTCGCGCTGAGCTGTTTCGGGTTGGCCTTGAGGTAGTCCGCCAGCGTTTTGCCCTGCCACGGGCCGTCCGCGATGATGGAAGGACCGGCGCGGTGGCAGCTCAGCTCCCAGCTCTCGGCCAGCGGGCTCATGTCGGTCTGCTTGCCGAAATCGCGCTTGAGCCGCTCGCCGCCCCAGAGGTAGTCCTTGTATGCCGCCTTCAGGCGGAGCGGCGCAAGCGCCCGGAGGCGCAGGCACAGCGCAGCCGCGCCGATGATGCCCGCGAGATTGCCCAGGCTGGCCGTGGCAATCTCGGTGACGAAGCTGGTCTCCCCGCCGAAGCAATGCGCGCGCACATAGTCGTTGAGCGGGCGGGTGAGCGCCTCGCCCTGCCCGGAGATGCCGCCGCCGATGAGAATTTTCTCCGGACGAAGGAGGTTAACCAGATTGGTGAGCGCCTCGCCGAGGTACGTTTCATACTGCGTGACGACCGCTTTTGCCGTCTCGTCGCCGCGGTTTTTCGCGTCGTAGATGTCGTAGGCGCTCAGATTGGGCTTGTTGAGCAGGCTCTCGGGATGCGTTTCAGCGGCTTCGCGGCCCATGCGGATGAGCCCCGTCGCGGAGACGTAGCTTTCCACGCAGCCCGGACGCCCGCAGGTGCAGGGCACGCCACCGGAGATGAGCGTCGTGTGGCCGAACTCCGCGCCTGCGCCATCCATGCCCTCAAGCAGCTCGCCGCCCACGACGATGCCGCTGCCCACGCCCGTGCCCAGCGTGATGAGCACGACGTCGCGGCAGTCCTTGCCCGTGCCGGCGACAGCCTCGCCCAGTGCAGCGCAGTTGGCGTCGTTGCTCAGGCGGCAGGGATAGCCCGTCAGGCGCGTGATCTCCGCGCACAGCGGCACATGATCCCAGTGCAGGTTGTTGGAGTAGACAACCTCGCCGCGGCCGCAATGGCATACGCCCGGGCTGCCCACACCCACGCCTGCGCAGTCCGCGGGATCGAGACCGCTTTTCTCGATGAGGCTGCGCACGAGCGCCGCCATGTCCGCGACAACCTCCTGCCACGGGCGCTCTGCGCGCGTGCGGACGCTGTCCTTGTGAAGCAGACGGTACTCGCCGTCCACCACGCCGGCGGCGATGTTCGTGCCGCCCAGATCGATGCCGATTGCGTAACGCATAGAAAAGACTTCCTTTCCTTGTGTTGTGTTTACTGCGTTTTATAGAGATTGAGCCACGGTGCGCGGAAGGGCAGGCGGTCAAACTCGCTGCGCTCATAGACCTCGCAGACTGCGCCGCGCTGCACGCGCACGAGCCTGTCCGCAAGCGTGAAGGTATCCGCCAGATTGACCGCGAGGATGATGACGGCGGCGCCGCTTTGAAGCAGCTCCTCAAGCAGCTCCCAGATGTGCATACGGGTATCGAGATCCGCGCCGCGGAACGGCTGCACGCAGACGACCACGCGCGGCTTCTGCAACAGAACGCGCTGGTAGACCACGTCGTAGCGCTGGCGGCGCGACATGCGGTCGGGGTAGAGGGTGAAGGCATCCTCACCCAGGCGCTGCGACCACTCCTTTTGCAGGCCCTCGCGCACGCGGTGGCTGCGCCAGATCTCCGGCAGGCGGTGATCGACCGTCATGCACAGGTTGTCCAGGCAGCTCATCTCCGGGAAGATCATGGAGACGTCCGGCAGCTCGCGGATGACGGCAAGCTCCCGCGTGGGATGCGGCGCGAAGGGCTTGCCGCCGAGCAGGATATCGCCGGACTCGGCCTCGCGCTCCCCGGTGAGAATGGCGATGAGGTCGTCAAAGACGAGATTCTGCATATCCTGCACGACCACGCACTCCCCCTGTGCGGCAGTGAGCGACAGGCCGCGCATGTCGCCGCCGCGCAGATCGCGCAGCTCAAGGGCGCATGGGCCGCGGCGCGCATCCGGACTCTTTAGGCGCTGCTCCTGCACGCGCGCCAGATAGTCGCCGCTGTAGAGCGCATTGCCGTCCTTGAGGGTGAGCACCTTGATGATGCGCCCGTTTGAGTAGACCGCCGTGCGGTCGCAGAGCTGCATCAGCTCCTCGTAATGGTAGCTGATATAGAGGAACGCAAAGCCCTCATCTGCATAGCGGCGAATCAGTGCGTGCAGGCGCTCAAGCTCCGCGTCGCTGATGATGGTGCCGATTTCGCGCAGGACGATGAGCTTGCAGCCCATCAGCACGGCCTTGACCAGCTCCACGGCCACGCGCTCAAACGGGCTCAGGCTGCTGACCAGCGCGTCCGCGCGGACATGGACGCCAATCGCGTCGAGCACCGGCTGCACCTGACCGGCGAGAACTCTCGGCCGCACCAGCCAGCTGCGAAAGCCCGGACGCAGCACGAAGATATTGTCCGCGACGGTCAGGTCGTCGACGAGGCTGCTCTTGTTCTGGATGACGGCGATGCGGTTCTCGTGCCGCCCCGGCGCGCGCCAGCTGTTGACGAGCGCCTCCCGGTAGTAGACGCTGCCCGCGCGCAGCGGCAGGTTGAAGCGCAGAAGATCCAGCAGCGCGGAGACACCGTGGCCGCTCCTGTGCAGCAAGCCGACGATCTCCCCGGCGAACACGTTGAGGCAGAAGTCCTCAAGCTGCACCACGCCCTGCTCCACGC
>JALFHA010000408.1 GCA_022776785.1 Clostridiales bacterium
CGGACTCGGTCGCAAAGCAGCGGGACTTACATCACTTGGACGGTGATGCAATCGGCATCATGCCGGTTTTATCGCGTAACAAAGAACATGGACAGCGCCAGCATCAGCACGAGGCTGACTGCGATGGACGCCGAATTGGTGAAGCTCGCCAGCGCCGTATCGCTGTGGCATCGATCCGTGTAGATGGGCGCAAGGCTGGAAAGCGGCGCGAAGCAGATGACCGCCAGCGTCTGGCGCACGACGAGCTCAAAGGGCGCGGCGAAATAGATGATGAGCGCAAACGCCAGCGCAAAGGCATAGCGCCAGAGCAGCTCGCGCGCCGTCTCGGCGAGCAGGCGCGGCTCATGCGCCGGCTCAAACATCATGCCGATCATCAGCATGGCGATGAAGGCGTTGGCCTGCCCCGCCGGGCGGGTCAGCTCAAAGACGGCCTGCGGGATGCGCACGTCCAGCGCGGCCAGCAGAAGCATCACCATGTAGGTATCAAACGGCACGGATTTGAGAAACTTGAGCGCGATCTCCCCCGCGCTCTCGCGGTACTCACCGCCGGTGTGCAAAAGCGTCGAGGTCATCGCGTAGGAGCCACCGGTCATCATCACGGCGTTGCCCGTGTCGAACATGCAGGCAGCCACCGCGCCCGTGCTGCCGAAGAACGCCTGCACCAGCGGCAGAGAGAAGCAGCCGATGTTGTAGCCGCCCACGTTGAGCATCCGGTAGGCGCGCAGGCGCGTCGCTACACCGCGCGTCGTCAGGTACATCACCAGCATCGGCAGCAGCGCGCACAGAAAGCCCACGGCGACGATCAGGAACATCGTTCCCTCCCGCACAAAACCGTCAAACGCCTGCACGATGGCGCAGGGCAGCGTGATATTCACCATGATTTTGGAAACCAGCCGATGATCGTCCCTGCCGAAAAAGCCCTCGCGCTTGAGCAGATACCCCAGCGCGATGACCAGCACATAGGACAGCGGCTTCACTAAATAGGACATGCTTTTTTCCTCCGGCAGGCGGCGCATGACCGCCCTTCCGTCTTTCGCCTGCGAAAAAAGAAGAATCCCGGGGAGGATTCCCCGGGAAATCTGCCTGTACCTGCTCCCGGACAGCGCCCGGAGAATCTCAACCCTCAACGGCCTCCTTGAGTGCCTTGCCCGGCTTGAACATCGGAGAACGGCGCGCGCCGATCTGGATCTCCTCGCCGGTCTTGGGATTGCGCGCCTTGCGGGCCGGACGCTCCTTGACCTCAAACGCGCCAAAGCCGACGATCTGCACCTTCTCGCCGTTCTTGAGGCTCTCGGCGATGATATCGCTCATCGCGCACAGGGCAGCCTCAGCGTCCTTGCGGGTCAGGCCCGCCTTCGCGGCGATGGCCGCGCTCAGTTCGTTCTTGTTCATGGTAAAAAATATCCTCCTTCAACAAAACGCCCGCACGTTCAGACGTGCCGCTCTGCGTCAATCGCAAAAACGCGATTAAGACATATTCTACATGCTTTCCCGCTTTCATGCAAGAGGAAAACGCTATTTCACGAAATTTTTTCAGTCAGAACAAAGGTTTTTTGTCCCCCTGCGCAGCGCTTCGAGGCGCTTTCCCGTCTGCGAGCGCAGCGCAGTTTCCGCGTCCACGCCCAGCGCCTGCGAAAGCCTGGCGCAGGCCTCCAGCAGCGCGCCCACGGCGGCCTCATCGGTCTGACCCCCACCGATGCGCGCAAGCGCAGCCTGCGCCCCGGCCATTGCGACGGCCTCGTCATCCTCGCCAAGCCGCTTGGCGACCTTCTGCGCGCGCATGAGGGACGGCAGCGTGCCCGGCACCTCGAGCGCACGCTCCAGCGGCGTCTGCTCGCCGCGCTCGCGCCGCTTCGCCTGCTCCCAGACGGGCACGACGTCCTGCGCACTCCCGGCCTTTTCGCCGCCAAAGACGTGCACATGGCGCGAGATCATCTTCCGCGCCGCCATGCTGGTAACGTCCCTATCCGTAAAGTCGCGGTGCTCCGCGCCGATCTGGCTGTTGAGCACCACCTGAAGCAGCACGTCGCCCAGCTCGTCGGCGATGCGCATGGGGTCATCCCCGTCCATGACCTCGGCCGCCTCGCAGGCCTCCTCGATCATGTACTGCCGCAGGCTGTGGTGCGTCTGCGCGCGGTCCCACGGACAGCCGCCCGGGGCGCGTAGCCGCGCAATCACCTGCACAAAGTCCTCATAGCTCGCGCGCGAGCGTTCATACACGCTCACCGCGGGCACGACAACCGCCGTCCTGTGGTCGTAGTGCGGCTGCCTGTCCAGCTCGCACAGCGCGATTTTGCGTGCCGCGGCAAACGGCTCCGCCGCGTTTTCCAGAAAGACCGCCTGCGTCTCGTCGTCGTACAGGTCGGTCAGCCAGAGCTTCACGTCCGAGGCGAGGCAGCGGTTGTCGATCTCCGTCACAGCCAGCGGGCAGTCCGCCTGCACACGCAGCTCCTGCGTGGAGAGCGCTGTCACCGTGCGCAGGTTCTCCGTGTTGATGCCGAAGGCCAGCGCCGCGCATGCCGCACTCTGCGCCAACGAAACGCCGCCGGACACGCGCAGGCTCATCCCCTCCGGCAGGCTGCCCGCGAGGGCGCGCACGGTCGCATCGCTGGCCGGGTCGCTGACGGCATAGCACAGCGCGCCGGCCGCCTGCGCGCGCGCCGTCAGCTCGCGCGCCGCCATGGCGCACAGCTCGTCAAAATCCTCGCAGCGCTCGTAGAGCGCATCCAGCGTGTCAAAGGCAATCCCCTCGCGCTCAAGCAGAGCCGCTGCCGCGTGGCGCACGGTGCGCAGCACGAGGATGGGCGCGGCCTTCATCGTCTCAAGCGCGCCAAGGGTCAGCAGCCCGGGGGCATCCGGGCCGAGCGAAACGACGGTGATTTCAATCTGCGTCATCATGGCTTACTCTTTGTTCAGTACGCTTTCAATGATGAAGCGCGGGCGGCGCTTCGTCTCGTTATAGATCTTGCCGATGTATTCGCCCACAATACCCAGACTCAGCAGCTGGATGCCGCCGATGAGCCAGATGGAGCCCATCAGCGACGTCCATCCGGCGGAGGTATGGCCCATCAGCTTGGAGATGAGTGCGTAGAGCAGCATCACCAAGCTGACGAGGAACACCACCACGCCCGCCGCAAACACCAGCCGGATCGGCTTGACGGAGAAGGAGGTGATGCCGTCGGCTGCGAAGGCGATCATCTTCTTGAGGGGGTACTTGCTCTCGCCCGCGAAGCGCTCCGCGCGCTCGTAGGAGACCGTCGTCCACTTGTAGCCGATCTGCGGCACGATGCCGCGCAGGAAGAGGTTGACCTCGGTAAACTGCGCCAGCCCCTCGACGGCGCGCCTGCTCATCAGGCGATAGTCCGCGTGGTTGAACACGATGTCCACGCCCAGCGCCTTCATGATCTTGTAGAAGCCCTCGGCGGTGAAGCGCTTGAAGAAGGTGTCGGTATCGCGCTTGCTGCGCACGCCGTAGACGATCTCATAGCCCTCGTGATAGGCGTCCACCATCGCATCCACGGCGTTCACGTCATCCTGAAGGTCAGCGTCCATGGAGATAATCATGTCCGCATAGTTCACGGCCGTCAACAGACCGGCGAGCAGCGCGTTCTGATGGCCGCGGTTGCGCGAGAGGTTCACGCCGGAAAACATCTCCGGCTCCTGCTCGTGCAGCCGCTCGATGATCGGCCACGTCTGATCCTTTGAGCCGTCGTTGACGAACATCACGCGGCTTTTATCGCTGATCTTGCCGGAGGCCATGAGGGCGCGCATCTTCTCGCGCAGCCGCTTGCTCGTCTCGGGCAGCACGGCCTCCTCCTTATAGCAGGGCACGACAATATACAGCGTCTTGTTCTCGTTCATCAGTATCCCGTTCCTTTCCGGTATATCGGATATGCCGTTTTCTGTCACCGCGCGTCGGGATGGCCCTGCCCCAGCAGGCCATCGCGCAGGGCAGCCAACTCGGTCGCGCTGCGGGAAAGCGCCGCGGCCGCGCCGCTGAGCATCTTGTCCGTCTGCACGCAGGCCTGACTGTAGATGCTGTCCGCATCCTTTTCCGCGCGCTCGCGCGTCTCCATCGCATACGCCTGCGCGCGGCGGGTGATCTCATTTTCCTCGAGCATCGCCTGTGCCTTCTGCTGTGCGGCGAAGATGATCTGCTCAGCCTTCGTGTTCGCGTCGGCGAGGATGGCGTCCGCCGCGCTCTGCGCCTTCTGCCGGGTGGTGCGGTCGTAGTCGTCGGCCTCCTTGCGCACATCCTCCCTGAAGGCGTTGGCCTCGGCGACAGCCTTCTTGTAGGTGGCCTCAGCCTGGTCGGCGGTGCGCTCGGCCTGCTCGCGCGCCTCGGTCATGATCTGCTGGCTGGAGCGCATGATCTCCTGCGCCTGCAGCACGGTCTTGGGCAGCGCGATGCGAAGCTGGCTGATCAGATCCGTCAGCTCCTCGCCGCTGACGACGATCATCCCCTTCGCCAAAGGAACCCTGCGCCCACCGGCTATGCGCTGCTCGATCAGGTCGATGACGCGCTTGGCCTGCGCGATGCTGTCCCCGCCGGCGGTCTGCTCGCGGCGGTAGGCGCGCTGCTCGGAGACACGCTCCTGCTCGGGCTTCTCCGCTGCGCTCTGCTGCTGCGCGTCCTCGCGCGCGGGATTGTTCATCTGCTCTCGTTCGTCCATGGGTTCTCCTCCTTTTTGCCGCTGCCGCGCGCAAGCGCCGCCGCCACATCCTGCGCCAGTCCCTCGGGCACCATGCCGTCTATGCATCCTCCGAAGGCGGCAATCTGCCGCACGATGCTCGAGGAAATCCCCGCAACATCCTCGGAGGTCGTCATCAGCAGCGTCTCCACGCCGCCGAGGCGGCGGTTGACGGCTGCCATCTGGTATTCCGCTTCAAAATCGCCCAACGGGCGCAGGCCGCGCACCACAGCCGTCGCGTCCACCTGCGCCGCGCATTCGATGAGCAGCCCGCCGTGCACGATGACGCGCACATTCGCAATCCCCTCGCAGGCGCGCTCAAGCAGCTCCGCGCGCTTTTGCACGGGCAGCGCGCCTGCCTTTTCCGGGTTGTGCATCACCGCAACGACCAGCTCGTCGCACAGCCGCGCCGCGCGGCGGATGATGTCCATGTGCCCGATGGTCACCGGGTCAAAGCTGCCCGGATACAGCAGTCTCGTCATGCCGCGCCTCCCCGCCCTCCTGCGCGCGCCGCGCGAAGGTGATCTGCGTATCGCCGTAGCTGCGCAGGTCGAAGGCGTCGAAGCGCCCGTCGAGCATCGGCGCGCAGCCCTGCCTGTGCTCCACGATCAGCAGAAAATCGCGCGCGAGCAGCCCCATGTCATAGAGTTCCGCGCACATTTCCCCGGTATTCTCCATTCTGTACGGCGGGTCGATGAAAACCACGTCAAAGCGCAGCCCCTCGCGCGCGAGCAGCTCCATCGCGGCGCGGTAATCGCGCTGCACGAGGCGGCACTTTTCCTCCATGCGCACGGAGGCGATGTTCTTGCGGATGGCCTCGCAGGCCGCCCTGTCCGAGTCGATCATCACCGCCTGTGCCGCGCCGCGGCTGACGGACTCCAGTGCCAGCGCGCCCGTCCCGGCAAACAGGTCGAGCACGCGCGCATCCTCGACATCCCAGCGGATGATGTTAAAGAGCGATTCGCGCACATAGTCCTGCGTGGGGCGCGTCTTTGCGCCCGGCGGCGCGACCAGCGTGCGCCCGCGCGCAAGCCCTCCGATAATCCGCATGGCATCCTCCCGCAGCGGCGCTTTGCCGCATTTCTCCGGGCTTGCGCCCGGTCAGTCAGCCCATTATAGCAGATCGCACAGGGCTTTTCAAGCCCGCGGCTCCCGCGTCAGATGAGCTCCCTGCGCTTCTTCTTCTCCTCGTCGGCCTTCTGCCCGTAGTGTACCTCGCCGCCCTTGCCCACCAGCTCCTCGGCCAGATGGCTGCGGCTAGCCTTGCGCACGGCGGCCTTTTTCGCCTTGCGGTTCATGCTGCTCTCTTTGGCGCTCTGCGCGGGTGCGCGCAGATAGCCCAGGATATACGCCGCGGGATAGACCAGCAGCATCAGCGGGGAAAGCCTGTCGATCATCGCGCCCATCGTCAGCGGATCGGCGAACAGGTTGACAAACAGCAGCTCCAGCATCCGCACGATCATGCGCACGATGTCCAGCACGCCGAGCGTCGCCGTGCCGGCATAGGCCGCCAGCGGAGCCATGACATCCCCGCGCGTGCCGTAGCTGCTTGTCAGCCACGCCGGCAGATCCTGAAGGGTATAGGTATATTCCTTCGTTGTCGCCGCGATGAGCAACGACAGCAGCAGCGGCACGCCGTAGACCGCCGCCGCCGCACACACCGCCTTGAGCGGCTGATAGCAGGCCGCGTCGTCCGCCGCCGTCAGCTCGTGACCGGCGGAAAGCGCCCTGTCATAGGCGCGGCTCGCGCCCGCG
>JALFHA010000412.1 GCA_022776785.1 Clostridiales bacterium
TATGCATCAGGGCGCACAGGAACAGCACGCCGGCCTGCACCGCCGCCGTCATGAGGATGAAGAGCAGGCGGTTGTTCCACCCGCCGATGTCGTTGAGATTGCCAAGCGGCCCGGCGGAGACGTTCAGCGCCGCCGTGCCCGCCGAAAGCGCCAGCGCCAGCAGCACGCCCAGCGGCAGACGAAGGCGCGTCAGCCTCGCGTGAAAGCTCCATGTAGCCTGCGAAAGCCACGCCGTATCCGGCTTTTTCACGCCTGCGCACCTCCCTTCGCCAGCGCCGCGCGATGGGCGCGCATCTGCACGAGCAGGTCGCGCGCCACAATGACGAGCGCCGCCAGCATCGCCAGCGCAAGAAAGCGCTCGTCGATCGGCCGCTGCCGCATCAGGTAGGGTACATAGCTCATCAGCGACGCGCCAACGACCAGCAACGGCATGAACCGCCTGTCCGCGCGCCTGGCTGCGACAAGCACGGAGAGCATATCGGCCAGGAAGAAGTAGCGCTCGTGGATCTTGGGCATCACAAACGGCAGAAAGATCGCGAAGAACAGCGCGAATTCCAGCGTCATGTCGGGCATGATCTCCCGTGCGTGCAGCAGCCAGTAAATGACGACGAGCAGCGTCAGCACAATACAGGCATAGAGCGCGGCGTTTTGCAGCGCGGGCATCAGTTCCTCGGTCAGGTAGGGGCTTGTGCCCTTGCTGTCAATGCCCTTGATATAGCGCATCCAGATGAACTCCTGGCTATTGGAGAAGACCAGCATCGGAAAGAACAGGTAGAGATTGGGTGCGTTGTAGGTGAGGCGGTCATAGTACTGGCCCATCGACTGGCTGGCATAGACGGAGAGCGCATCGAGCAGCGAGCGTCCGGCCAGCAGCGCGGGGATCGTCGTCGCCAGATACGCCAGCGCAAAGACCAGCGCGTGGCGGGGCCTGTATTTTTTGTGGATGAGCCCCAGCAGCACCACGGGAAAGAAGAAAATCGTCTGCAGCTTGAACGCAAAGGCCACGGCCAGCGCCGCCGCCGAGCCGCAGGGCCTGTCCGTCTCAAGCAGTAGCAGGCTCAGGACGATTAGACTGACATAAACTGTGTCGCACTGGCCCCAGCACGCGCCGTCCAGCAGCACGGTTGGCAGCGCCAGCGTGAGCATGAGCACGGGCAGCGCCGCGCGCTCACCGGCAAAATGGCGCGCCGCGCGCATCATCACCAACGCCAGCACATAGTCAAACACCACGGAGAGCCACTTGATGAGGTACAGGTCTTGAAGCGGCAGCTTGGCGACCAGCAGCAGGTAGTACTGATAGAGCAGGTTGTAATCGCCCACGTTTTCGGCCAGCGTGGAAAAATCCCCCTCCCGGAAGACATCCAGCCACCCGGAGAGGAAGGAGACATAATCCGCCGTCTCAAAGTCGAGCATCGCCACGCGCGCGAGCATCATCGCCGCCAGAAAGCCGCCTGCGGCGGCCAGCTTCCCCGCCTTTGGGCGCTCCAGACAGGCCAGCGCCGCCATCGCGCCGCCAAAAATCAGCGCAAACAGCGCGGAAAGCGCCCACGCCTGCCCCCAGCTCCCCACGTGCAAAAGCACCGCCTTCATATAGACCGCCTGCACGGCCAGCAGTGCCGCCGTCATGCCCGCAATGAGCACGGCGGGGCGACGTAGAGCCTTCATGTCCCTGTGTTCTCCCACGACTGATCCTCCCATCCGCCCGGCGTGCTGCGCAGAGCGGCTCACATCGCTTTTCTGATGATTATATCATATTCTTCCGCCAAGCTCAACGGCAGATCGCCGCCAAACTGGCCTGCTAAAATGTTTTCATTCTGGCACTTTACGCCATGCCAGAATGTGCTATACTGCTTGCATCGCCTGATTGACAGGCCCATTTGGGAAAGGGGTAATCACCATGTCCGAGCGTTCTTCTTCGAGCAGGACGGTTCGCCTGTGCCTCATCGGCATGATGGCCGCCGTCGCCTGCGTCTCCAACTACATCAGCATCCCGTTCTTCGCCTCCCGCTTCCACGTCGGCAACGCGGTCTGCGTGCTCTGCGGCCTGCTGCTCGGGCCCGTCGCGGGCTTCTTCGCCGCAGGCGTGGGCAACGGTCTGTTCGACATCGTGGGCGGCTACGGCCTCGAGTTCATCATCACCTTCATCAACAAGGGCGCGATCGCGCTGGTGACGGGCCTTGTCGCCTACAAGACCGCCAGCAAGAGCAAGCTTGTGCGCTCGGACTATGTGCGCATCGTGCTGGGCAGCGTGCTCGGCGCGCTGACCTACACCGCGCTCTACCTCATCAAGTCGTTCATCCAGCTGCGCTTTGTGCGCGGCCTGTCCTTTGAGGACACCATCAGTGTGGACGGCGTAACCATCAGCGGCATCTGGACGACGATGGCTACCAAGGGCATCGCCAGCCTGACGAACGCGGTCTTTGCCTTCGTCGTCGCGCCGATTCTCTTTTCCGCGCTGCACCCGGCGCTGCGCCATCTCGGCCTGTACGAGAAGGGCTGATTATCGCTCCTCCAATGGCGGCCAAGCGTCGCCCGCGCCAAGCTTTCTGGCCCGCTTCCAAAGCGGGTCTTTTTTTGTCACGGCGCGCTGTACCTTCCCCTCCGCCGCGCACAGCATCAGCGCGATGCGTCCCGGCGCAATCTGCGGATGGCGCAGCACGCGCGCCGCGCAGGGCTGCAAAGGCGGCTCGTGCATCACGGCCAGATAGGCGAACTTCTCATCCTCAAACGGCGCTTCGCCGCCCTTAAGCGATCTGTGCAGACGGGTGCGCTGCACGCGCACGGCAAAGTGGCACCAGTCCCCCGCCTCCATCGGGCAGGCAGCGCAGCGCGCCGGGCAGGGCGCTGCGACATGCGCTCCCTGCGAAGTGAGCGCCTCGCGCACCGCGCGCAGGTTCTCAAAGCCCTGCGGCGTGCCCGGCTCGATGAACACGGCCATCTGCTGCGCCGCGTCAAACAGCCGACGCGCCGCCGGGATGCGCGCCTCCCCGGCCAGCTCGCCGAGCATGTATCCCTCCACAACCAGCTCTGCGCGCGGCAGCGGCGCATCCGCCGTGAGGTCGGCATCGCACCACTGCGCGCCAGCGAGTGCCGCGCTGCCCGCCGCCATCAGCCGCTGACCGACGGCGCGCATCGCGGCCTCCCGCTCCAGACAGGTCACCTGCTCAAGGGGCAGCAGGCTGTCCGCCGCCCAGCTCGCCGCGCCCGTGCCCGTGCCGCAGTCCAGCAGCGTGCGCGGCGCAAGCCCCGCGCAGTCGAGCGACCACGCAAGCGCCGCCCGGATTGCCTCAAAGGTCGCGGGCATCCGCGCCGCGGCATAGGCTGCCGCCTCGCGCTCGCCGGTCAGCAGGCGCTGCCCCGTCCCCGTGCGCAGCCTGTAGCGCTCGCTGAGTGCCTGCGCGTCACGCCGAAGCCCCTCCTGCTCATATGCCGCCGTCAGCCCGGCCAGCGCCGCGCGCAGCTCCTCCGTCATCGCGTTTCCTCCCCCGGGTCCTTCCCACCCGCCGTCAGCTCGGCCAGCGCCGCGCGCAGCTCCTCCGTCATCGCGTTTCCTCCCCCGTGTCCTTCCCGCCCGCCGTCAGTTCGCGCTCAACGCGCGGCATCACATTCTTCCCGCGCGAGGCGAGAAAATCATAGTCGATGCGCCTCTCCCGCCCGTCGGCAAAGAGGTCAAATTCTGTCGTGCGCATCGCCACGGGATCCTGATGCAGAAACACCCACAGCGCAGCGCCGCTCTCTAAAAGCGCCCCGCGCACCTCGCGCAGGATCGACCCAAGCCGCTCCTGCGTCATCGCGTCCGTCTGCACATAGCTCGACAGCACGCGCACGCCTGCGAACTCGTAGCGCTTGAGGCTCAGGCGTGCCAGCTCCGCGGCGGGGCGGCTCATATCCTCCAGACCCAGCCCCTCCTGCTCGAGCCACGGAGTATCCATCTGAAGCCGCGCGGCAGTCTCCCTCGCCCATGCGGCCTCCTGCGTCGGGATCTTCGCGCTGCGCAGCGCCATCGTGTCCAGATACAGCGCCGTGACGGCCAGCGCCTCCCAGCGCGCATCCGGTTCCATACCCGCCGCAATCATCAGGCGGTACACCATCGCTGCGCACGCCCCCGCCGGTTCAATGCACACAAACAGCGCCTCCGGCGGGCACAGTGTCGGATGATGGTCGATCACCGCAACGACCTGCCCCGGATGCAGCGGCGCATGATGATCCGCCAGCACCAGCGCATCCGCCGCCGTCAGCGCACCGCGCCATTTATCCGGATGCAGCCCGAAGCGCGGCAGCACGCGGCGCGCCTGTTCATCTGCGCGCGTGGGCAGCACGATCTGCGCCGGGATGCGCCAGAACGCCGCCAGCTCCGCCAGCATTGCGCAGGCTGCGCAGGAATCCACATCCGGCGCGTCGTGCCCGGTGATCGCCAGCCTCCCCCGCTGCGCGCCGGCCTCCAGCGCCGCACGCAGGGCATTCACATCGTCCATCGCCTTCCGGGACGCGCCCGGCTCCTCTCCTTTGATGACAGCATTGTACCACATTCCCGCGTGCGGTTCAATTCGCGCTCACCTGAAATCAGCAGACGCCACGCAGGAATTGCATTTGATGGCCCGCAAGCGTATAATAGGGCTGTTTTGAGGAGGTATCATCCCATGCGTATACGATATATTCCCGCCAACCCGGCGGGCAACCTGACCGCTCTCGTGCTCTCCCCTGTCCCCGTCGGGGAGCGTGCCGCCCTCTCCGCGCGCCTGATGGGCGCCTGTCCCGAGGGCTTTGAGCAGGTGGGCTATGTAGACGAGGCCTCGCTTCTGTCCGATTTTCCCCGGCTCGACATGATGGGCGGCGAATTCTGCGGAAATGCCGCGCGCGCCTTCGGACTCTATGCCGCGCTGCGCCGCGGCAGGGATGAACGCGCGCTGAGCGTGCGCATCAGCGGCGCGCAGAGGCCCGTTCCCGTGATGCACGACCCCGAACGCGGCGAGGCATATGCGGACATGCCCCTGCCGCTGGGCATGGAGCAGATCACCGCACTGGGCCGCTCCGTGCCCGTCGTGCGCATGGAGGGCATCGCCCATGCTGTGCTGCTGAACGCCCCGCCCTCCGGGGAAACGGCGGAGGCCGTGCTGCGCGCCATGCCGCCGGAGGATGCGCAGGGCGTGCTCTTTGTCGAGGGTGCGCGCATGACGCCGCTGGTCGCCGTGCCCGCCGCCGGGACGCGCGTATGGGAGAGCAGCTGCGGCTCCGGCTCCGTGGCGCTCGCGGCGCTGCTCTGTGAAGGGCGCGATGACGGTATCCATACCTTTTCCTTCGACGAGCCAGGCGGTCATCTGCGCGTACACGTCACCCTCCGCGGCGGACGCCCCGCGCGCGCCGTGATGGGCGGCAGCGTGACGCTCGGCACGGAAAGAGAAATCGATCTTCCCTGAAAATAATTTTTTCATCGATGAACGAATTCCTCCCTCTCCTCCCGTCTATACCTGCGAACCACAAAGGAAGCGCGCGCAACGAAGCAAGGAGATGAACGCATGGACGCACTGCATGGGCCCGCAGGCGGACGCACACAGACGGAAGGACAGCTCATGGACATAGAGACGATTATCGACACCTACGGCGACGCCATGCTGCGGCTCTGCCTGCTGTATTTGGGCGAGCGGCAGCTTGCTGAGGACGCCTTTCAAACGGCGGTCATCCGGGCATGGAAGAGCCTGCCCGGCTTTCGCGGCGAGAGCAGCGTGAAGACATGGCTCTCCCGCATCACCGTCAACGTCTGCCGCGACATGCTGCGCAGCGGCTGGTTCCGCATGAGGAAATCAAGCGTATCCATCGACGCGCTGACAGACCTCGCCGCCGAGCCTTCCGCTCAGGACAGCGAGGTGACACAGGCTGTGCTGGCCCTTCCAGGCCGGTACCGAGAGGTGATCGTGCTCTACTACTATGAGGACATGACGCTGCGTGAGATCGCGGATGCGCTTCGCATTCCGGTCAATACCGCATCGACGAGACTGCGGCGCGGCAGAGCGCTGCTGGGCGACATGCTGAAGGGGGATATTGAACCATGAAACGGCAAGAGCTTTCTGGGTCGCTCCACAGACAGATGGAGGGCGTTCGGGTTTCCCCCCAGCTTCGCCGACAGACGCTCGATGCGGCGCGGGGAAAGGAAGAAGAACCCATCATGAAAAGGAAGCTATCTGCCGCACTGGTCGCGGCACTCATCATTGTAGCGCTCAGCGCCGTCGCGCTGGCGGCGGCAGGGCGCGCGGGCATCCTCGATTTCCTCTCGCGCTATCAGGGCAGCTACATCCCGGAGAATGCGGAGGATTTCATCGAGAGCGACGTAGCGACGCTCGAGGAGGACGCGCTCACCGTCAGCGTGCGTGAGCTGTACTACGACGGGCGCACCGCGCGCATGACGGTCGATGTGACGCCGAAGGACACGAAAACGCTGCTGCTCGGTACGGACTGCTCCATGCTGGACGGGTGGCAGAACCTCGCGCAGCCGCTGGACGGCAGCTGGAACGACGCCGATACACGCACCGTGCTGGATGTTTACCGCGCGGGCGGCTACACCTCGGCAGCCTGCATCCACCTATGGACGAGCGAGACAGCAGCGGGCAGCGCGGACGGCGCCATGGACTACATGCTTGGCGAGGACGGCACGCT
>JALFHA010000009.1 GCA_022776785.1 Clostridiales bacterium
TTTCGACCGTAACTTCTTCCGCGACGTTCACAACGTCGATCGCGCGCTGTACGGCAAGCACGCACAGCACGTCATGAAGACGGATGTGAAGGAGACGGAGGATAGCTATGAGGTGGACGTTGATCTGCCCGGCTTCAAGAAGGACGAAATCAAGCTGGAGCTGAATCAGGGCTATCTGGTCATCTCCGCTGAGAAATCCCTGGAGAAGACGAACGAGAACAAGAAGGGCAGGATGCTCCGTCAGGAGCGCTATGCAGGCGTGATGCAGCGCAGCTTCTATGTGGGCGACAGCGTAACGGAAACGGACGTCAAGGCGTCCTATGAGAGCGGCGTGCTGCACATCCGCGTTCCGAAGAAGGAAGCGCAGAAGCTCCCCGAGAAGAACACCATTCTGATCGAGGGCTGACCTGAGTGCTCTGCCACGAGACGGGCAGTCGTAAAACAACAATGAAAACCTTGTGTTTTCAGGGAACGGCGCGGCTTCGGCTGCGCCGTTTCTCTTATCTCCGGATCATCTGAGCCTGATTCCATACAAAACGCAAGCCCCGGCCTTCCCAAGAGCAGCAGCTCATCGGGAAGCCGGGGTTTATTGTATATAGAAAGATACGATCTGAGCCCTCCCGCTTCACCTGCGCCTCCTCTGCCGCAGCAAAAACACCGCCGATCCCAGCCCCGTGAACACGAGGAAGATTTCCAGCCTGCCCAGCAGCATGCCCGCGATCTCCACCAGCAGCGTAGCGGCGCAGGTCGCCGGCCCGGTCAGGCCTATGGACAGGCCCACCGTGCCCAGCGAGGACGCAAACTCGAACATGCAGCTTGCCAGCGGCGCGCCCTCCGTGCTACACAGCAGCAGCGTGCCCGCCGCAAACAGCAGCAGATAGAGCGTCACAAAGCCCGCCGTGGCGCGCAGCGTGGGTGCGTCCACCGGCGTCCTGCCCTGCGCGCGGGTGATGGACGGCGTGCGCACCTCGTGCTCCGGGGAGACGCGCGCGCGCAGCTCCGCAAACGACGCCTTGAGCATGATGAGCGTCCGCGAGAGCTTGATGCCGCCCGCCGTCGAGCCTGCGCCGCCGCCGATGAGCATCATCAGGATCATGATCCCAATCGCCGCCTGCGGCCAGCGCTCGTAGCTCATGGTCGCGTAGCCCGTGGTCGAGAGCGCGGAGACGATGTTGAACAGCGCCTGACGCAGCCCCTCCCCCAGACTCATGTACAGCCCCGTCATCAGCGCCAGCGCCGTGACGGGCACAAAGACCACCAGCAGCGCGCCGAGGAATCGAAGCTCACTGCACCGGAGGGCGTCCTGCCATTTCCGCCGGACGAGGAGCAGCAGGATGGCGAAGTTGGTCGTACCCACCAGCATGAGGACGACGGTGACGCCCTCGATGGCGGCGCTGTGATACGCTCCGATGCTCTCCGCCTGATTGGAGAAGCCGCCGGTCGAGAGTGCGCCCATCGTGTGCAGCACCGCGTCAAACACCGGCATCCCGCACAGCACATACGCCCCGACGCCCACGGCCAGAAACGCCATGTACATGAGCACAATGGTGCGCACCGTCTCCCGCAGCGTGGGCATGAGCTTGTCGGGGTGGCCCTCCGCATTGTAGAGCACCATGCCCATGCGGCCCTGCACGAAGGTCATCATGATCATCACGAAACCGAGGCCGCCGCAGAACTGCATGAAGCTGCGGTAAAAGAGGAAGATGGGCGGCGTGACGGTCACATCCATGACGGAAAGGCCCGTCGTCGTCCAGCCGCTGACGGCCTCAAAGAGCGCCTGTACGAATGTGAGCTGGCCGCCCAGCACAAAGGGCAGCGCGCCCGCGAGACACCCGTACAGCCAGATGTAGAGCACCAGCAGGTTGCCGTGGTGCATGGCCTCCTGCATGGTCAGCGGATGCGCCGGTATACACAGGCAGAGCGCCAGCCCCAGCAGGATGGACGCGATGCCCGGGACGAGAAACGCCGCGGCAAACGGCGCATCCTCCGGGAAAATGGGCAGCACGAGCAGCGGTGCAAGCAGCAAAAGACCGATGAGCGCGGTCAGCTTGCCGACGTTGCTTGCGCGGGTGATACGCTGTTTCATCGCGCATCACCGCCCCGTCAGCGCGCGGATGGCGTCCGTCTCCTGATGCGCGGAGGAGAGCAGCACCAGCGAATCGCCCGCGAGAATGCGCGTGTCGCCGCGCGGAATCAGCGTCTGATCCTTGCGCAGGATGCAGCCCACGATGACCTCGCGGGGCAGGCTGATTTCCCAGAGCTTTTTGTTCGCCGCGGGTGCGCCCTCCGGGACGGCAACCTCCGCGATGCTCACGCGCCCGTCGCCGACGGGCACCAGCGCGGTCATGTCATGCACAAAGGCGAGCTGCTCGATGATGCCGGTGATGGTATTCGTCGCGCAGACCACCGCATCCACGCCCATCTGCCGGAAAAAGGCCGTGTTCTCCGCGTTCTTGATGACGCTGACCGTTTTGGTCACGCCGAAGCGCTTCTTGCACAGCTCGCAGATGACCAGATTGTCCGCATCGCTGTCCGTCAGCGCGATGGCGATGTCCGTCCGGCGCGCCCCGGCCTCCTCCAGAATGAAGGGCTTGGAGCCGTCGCCGTGGATGACCTGAAGCCCCTTGATGTCTGCGAGCTGCCTGCAGCAGTCGTAGTCCGGGTGAACCGCCGTCACCTGGTATTTCCGTTTGAGCAGCGAGGCGGCAAGCGTCCTTGCGAAGTCAAAGCCGCCGATGAGCAGAACCTGCATGTTCATGCTTTCTTGGCCTCCTTCGACTTGCCCAGCAGGCGGTCAATCTCCCGCGTGGAGAGCACCGTGGGGCAGATGGTGTCGATGCCAAATTCCTTGTAGACGATCTCCCGTTCGGGGTCGTACAAGCGGCAGATGACGTTCGGGATGTGGTAGACATTGCGCGCGATCTGCGCGACCATGATGTTGGTGTTGTCGTCGTTGGTGACGGAGACGACGGTGTCCGCGCGCTCGATTTCCGCGCTGCGCAGCACGGCGATGTCCGTCGCGTCGCCCGCCAGGGTCAGCCCGCCGTAGGAGGCACCCAGCTTGCGGAAGGCGCGTTCATCCCTGTCCACCATCATGACGCTGGCTTCCTTGTCCGAAATGGCGTTGGCGAGGCTGGCACCCAGCCTGCCGCAGCCGATGATCACCGTGTAGCCGGAATCCTTTCTCCGGGTCGTCCTGAAAAAGTCCATCATTGTTCCTCCCTGATCACATGGCTGATGCCGTGTTTGTCGACTTCAATCCGATATGCCGGGCGGCTTTGCGCCGGGCATGGTGCGCACTCCGTCTCGTCGTACACGGGGCGGGGCATCTGCCCGGAGAAGCTGCCGTAGCGCTCCATGTTGATGCGCGCGGGCCGGTACGTCGGGTCAAGCGCCCACGCCGCGCGGAAGTGCTTCATCGCCTGCACATGATCGTTCCTGCTCTCGGCGATGATGCCCATCAGGTTATGGGGCTGCGCATCGTGCGGCGCAGCGGTCATCGCCTGCGCGGCCTCGTCCTCGGCTTCGCTGAAATGCCGCTGTGCAACAAGCGCCCGGATATGGGCGGTCAGCGGCTGCATGACGTTCTGTTCACTCATCTTCTTTGCCTCCTGTCCTTCCTGAAGCGCTCTTATGGTATCACCAATCGTGTGGGGACGCTGTGAGAAAAGCGGGCAGTCGTGTGAGGATTGTGTGAGGATACCCGTGACAGACGGCTTTGGGAGACAAAAAAGCACCCTCCCCGGCGGCGCGTGCGCATCACGGAGAGGATGCAGAAATGATGGTGCTTTCGTATTGGGACACGGAATGCTTACAGGAAGTGCTTCCTTCGGAAATAGAGCAGGCAGCCCCCGACCACGAGGATGCTCAGCACGACGACCGCCGGATACCCATAGGCCCACTGAAGCTCCGGCATGTTCGCAAAGTTCATGCCGTACCAGCCTGCAATCAGAGACAGCGGCATGAAGACCGTCGTGACGATGGTCAGCAGCTTCATGATCCGGTTCTGCGCGATGTCCACCTGCGCCTGATACTCGCTGCTGACCTGGCTGGCGTATTCCCGGAGCATCTGCGTTTCGTCATACAGGCGGTTCAGGCGGCGCATGACGTATTGCAGCCTGCTCTGGCTGCACGCGTCCAGCAGCTCGCCCGCGTTCTCCTGAATCGTGGCGGTCAGGTCGCTGAGCTGCGTATAATACCGGCTGCGCTGGTTGAGCTCTTTCCTGACAACACTGATCTGGTTGATGAATTTCTCCGTTCTGTCGCACAGGACGGCCTGCTCCAGCGCGGAGATCCTGTCCTCCAGGGCTTGAATCTCCGCCAAATCCTCCTGCACCAGCGCGAGAAAGAAGTCCATCAGCAGATCGTCCGCACCGTCGGCGTGATGCGGGCGCATGGCCCGGATTCTGTCGATGCACGTCTGCGCCACGCCGTCCGGGTCGACAAACAGGATGCAGTCCTTCCACCAGACGAAGCTCACCCGCTTTTCAGGCGCTTTCCCCTTCGCCGGAGGCTGCACCGTTCCCCGGATGCGGTCCGCTTCAATCGAAAGGCGGCAGCCCCTCGCCAGGTGGGTCTGCTCCGGCGGCAGCAGGGCTTCGGGCAGGCTCTCCGTTTCAAGCGCCTCCGGCGGCAGGACGGCGGCAATATGCGAAAACGCGGTGATGTCTCCGCGTTCAATAGAAGTCAGGCTCTTGCCAAGCTGATAGTACAAGCGAATACGCCCCCTTTACGCACATTATAGCCCTCTGCGCGCGGGATTGCAATCCCGCAGCGAAACGCTGCAGGGGCTTGACGCAAGAGCGAATCGAGCATACACTATGGCAGGAGAATACAGAAAAGAAGGAATTGAAATGGGCAATCGGCGTTTTTCGTGGATGGATACAGCGAAGGTCGTACTGGTGATGCTGCTGGCGACGGCGCTGGGGGTTCTGTTTGCCTTTTTGGGCTTTCCGGAAACCAACATCGTGCTGGTGTATCTGGCGGCGGTACTGATCATCGCCCGGTATACGCACGGGCCGGGCTACGGACTTGCGGCATCCGTGCTGGCGACCTTCGCGTTCAACTACTTCTTTACCGATCCGCGCTTCACCTTTGAGGTCAGCGATACCAGCTACCTGATCACCTTCGCCATCATGACGTTCACCGCAATCTTCACCAGCACACTGACCGCGCAGATGAAGCGCAGCGCGCGGCAGGCACTGGCGCGCGAGCAGGACACGCAGGCACTCTATCAGCTGACCAACCACCTGAGCGACGCGCAGAGCATGGAAGCCATCGGCACGGCGGCGCTTGGCAGCATCGGTCAGACCTTCGGCTGCGACGCCGCGCTGCTCTTTCTGACGGAGAAGGGCGAGGCGGAGCGCAGCTACCTGCAATATGCCGCCGGGAACGTCATCCACCGGGAGCTGGATGCGGGCGACGAGGTCGCCAGCCGCATCCAGCTGCTGCACACGGGCTGTGTGGAGACGGAATCGGGGCAGGAGTGGCCGCTCTACGGGCAGCAGCGCATTCTGGGCGTGCTGCGTCTGCCCCGCATGGCGCTTTCCGACGCGCAGCGGCAGCTTCTTTGCTCCATGCTCGAATCCATCGCCATGGCCATCGACCGCCTGAGCGCGGCGCAGGCGCAGCAGCGCTACCGCGAGGAGAGCTTTCAGGAGCGCACCCGCAGCAACCTGCTGCGCGCCATCTCCCACGACCTGCGCACGCCGCTCTCCGGCATCATGGGCACCAGCGAGATGATCCGGAACCTGTCCGCGCAGGGCGACCCGCGCCGCAGGCTCGCGCAGGACATCTGGCGCGACGCGGACTGGCTGCGCGCGCTCGTGGAGAACATCCTCAGCCTGACCCGTCTGGAGGACGGCAGGCTGCAGATCGAGAAGCAGCCGGAGGCCGTGGAGGAGATCGTCGGCAGCGCGCTGGCGCAGATGGAGCGGCGCGCGCCGGACAGGGAAATCGACGCCGAGCTGCCGGAGGAGCTGCTGCTCGTGCCGATGGACGCAAAGCTCATCGTGCAGATGCTCGTCAACCTGCTGGACAACGCCGTGCGGCACACGCCGCCGGGCAACGAAATCAAGGTCTCCGTGGAAAAGCAGGACGGAAAGGCCGTGTTCAGCGTGCTTGACCGGGGCGAGGGCATCCGCGAGGAGGACCTGCCCCACCTCTTTGAGCGCTTCTACACGACGCGGGGAAAGAGCGCCGATGCGGCACGCGGCGTCGGGCTGGGGCTGTCCATCTGCGACGCGATTGCCAGGGCGCACGGCGGAAGCATCAGGGCGCAGAGCCGGGAAGGCGGCGGCGCGGTCTTTACCTTTGAGCTGCCGATGGAGGAGGACGCACAATGAACAGCCTGCATGAACACATCCTCGTGGTCGAGGATGACGCACAGATTCGCAATTTCATCTGCTTCACGCTGGAAGCGGAAGCCTACGTCTGTGTCACGGCAGCGACGGCGGAGGAGGCCATGCGCCTGCTGGCCGCGGAGCCCATCGACCTGATGCTGCTGGATCTGGGCCTGCCCGACCTCGACGGCACGGAGGTCATCCGCCGCCTGCGGACGTGGTCGGAGATGCCGGTCATCGTCGTCTCCGCGCGCGATCAGGACAAGGAAAAGGTGGCGGTGCTCGATCTCGGCGCGGACGACTACCTGACCAAGCCCTTCTCCGCCAGCGAGCTGCTGGCGCGCATCCGCGTCGCCCTGCGGCACATGTACAAGCAGTCCGGCGCGAAGGCGAATCCCGTCTATCAGGCGGGCGAGCTGCGCCTGGACGCGGAAAAGCGCAAGGTCTATCTGGGTGAATCCGAAATTCATGTGACGCCGATGGAGTATGCCCTGCTCCTGCTGCTGTTCAAAAATCAGGGCAAGGTGCTCACCACGTCGGTCATCCTCCGGGAAATCTGGGGCGCGGGCTATGGGCAGGACACGCAGGCGCTGCGGACGCTGACCGCCGGCCTGCGCAGAAAGATTGAGAAAAACCCCGCCAAACCGCGCTACATCCTCACGGAAATCGGCGTGGGCTACCGGCTTGCCGAGGAGCGGGAGTGAGCGCGGGCAGGGCTTGATCAACTGGAAGTTATCGCGCCTTGGCTCCCCCTATGGGGGAGCTGTCAGCTTAGCTGACTGAGAGGGCCCTCTCCGCCCCCCTACGGGGCACCTCTCCCATGGGGAGAGGCAAGAGAGGCTTTGCTGCCAGTATGCCAACTTCCGATTTGCCGGGACTTTTTCCTTCCGCTATTATACCACCCTCCCTCCGAAAGACAAGCGGGCAAACGGACGCCCCCGACGCTCACACAATCCTCACACGAATCCCCTGCTTTCTCACAGCGCCCTCACAGCATCCGTGCTATGATCATGGCGCTCGAGGGAGCAGGGGATTTGCGCGTTAATGGAATCTGTATTTGTGAAGATGGCCTTTAAGCGCACCTTTAAGGGATTTGCGATACAATGTCCACGCTCGCAGGACGTGGAGACGGTACCGCTCCATCGCTCCCGCGAAGACATGCACCGCGCTTCATCCACCCGGTGAGGCGCGGGGGAAAGCGAGGCTGCTATGCAGATTCTTCTCATATTGACCGGCGTCGTCGCCGCGGCGATGCTGGTCTATCTGACCTATGTGCTGCTGAAGGGAGAGAACTTGTAAATGAACGCAGGACTTCAGTACGGCCTGTATCTGGCGCTGCTCGCGGCGCTGGCGTGGCCGCTTGGCAAATATTTGTTCAAGGTCATGAATGGCGACCGGGTGCTGCTTACGCCCGTGCTTCGCCCGATTGAAAAGGGCATCTACCGGCTGCTGCGAATCGACGAAAACGAGGATATGGGCTGGAAGCAATACGCCGTCGTGTGCGTGCTGTTCAACCTGTTCGGCTTCCTCGCGCTCTGGGCGATGCAGCTGCTGCAAAGCGTGCTGCCGCTCACGAGTGATTGTCATTAGGGACAACAGTTTCAAGTATCCTTCCCAAACAAATGTGACCAAGCCCTTCAATGTCGATGAGCTCATGGGCACGTGCGGGCCGCTGCCCGGCGCGTGGAGTTTTACAGCGGAAAGGCCGACAACGCAACCGTCTTTGAAAACGGCGGCCTCTGCATCTACTATGATTCGATGGAGGTGACGGTCAGGGGAGAAATCGTCCATCTGACGCCCATTGAGTACAGAATCCTCAAGCTGCTGGCGCAGAACATCGGCCGTGTGCTCACGCACAGCATGATCATCCGCGATGTCTGGGGAAGTCTGGTTCAAAAGAGCGTCCCCTCTCTGCGCGTGTTCATGACGACGCTCAGAAGGAAGCTCGAGCAAAACAGCAACGGCGAGCAGTATATTCAGACGCGAATCGGCGTCGGGTACAGGATGGTGCCGATGGAGAATCGCTGATAATAACACCGAATACATCGGCTTGCGCGAAGCAAACCCTGAAAGACGTCGCCAAAAGTCGTAGGACAGATGCAGCAATACATGCTATCATGTAAACTGTGAAAGAAGGACAAGAGATCATTGGCGAAGATAAGTCTAAGCAAACTTAAGACAGTTTTGTACAACTTTGGACAATTCTGGACAGTTTTGGACAAAATGCTGTGCTATAATGGTAGGGTCAAAGAGGATGGTTCTGGTCTATCCTTTGTCTATGAGCTTTTTCCACTCAACAGGTTTTTCGCTGGATGCCGAACAGTCCGTCTTGTACGGAATGTTCGTCGCGCCCCGCAGAAAGTCATTGTTACCCTGCCCGGTGCGAATCGCCCCCTGAAAGCTGTCGCACAATGTCGCACGATGTTGCATGATGTCGCATGATGCCCATGTCAATACCTGCTATAATGTAAACTGTCAAAGAAGGACGAGAGCGCAGACCCTGCCCGGCGCAAACCGAGCCCAAAAAGTTGTCGCACAATGTCGCCAAAAGTCGCGAGACGCCCAAGACAATATGTGCTATAATGTAAACTGTCAAAGAAGGACGAAAGCGCATGATGCAGACCTGCATCGGAGAAAACCATCCACGGGCAGCTTATCCGGTTGATCAGA
Organism: Clostridiales bacterium; assembly: GCA_022776785.1. Taxonomy (GTDB): domain Bacteria; phylum Bacillota; class Clostridia; order Christensenellales; family Aristaeellaceae; genus Ventricola. The sequence goes on from JALFHA010000009.1 coordinate 9,012, forward strand.
TAAACCCAAACCAGCGTTGGCGAAAAACCGTCAGCGCTTTTTCTTTGCCCAAATTCAGAAAGGCGGTGATTCTATGTGATGCCCACATTTCCTTCCGCATCTCCGTTTCCAAACGGAACGTCCCCTTTTCTCGGACAGGCTTCATGGCCTGTCTTTTCTTTTCTCCACGAACAAACGAAAGAGAGGTACCTTATGAAACAGCTTAAGAACATGCAAATTATCGGAATTGACAACGGCTATGGCAACCTGAAAACTGCCAGCGGCATCTTCCCCGCCAGCGTCCTGACCTTCGACCACGAGCCTGCCTACGCACAGGACTTGCTCATTTACGACGGCAAATACCATGTCATCGGCAGCGGACACCGGGAGTTCACCCCGGACAAGGTCAGCAACCCGGATCACTACCTCCTGACGCTTGCCGGCATCGGTCAGGAGCTGTGGAAGAACAGGATGACCGAAGCCCGCGTGTACATCGCCGCCGGTCTGCCCCTGACCTGGGTGGAATCCCAGCGCGAGAGCTTCCGGGCCTACCTGCTCCAGAACGATCATGTGGATTTCACCTGGCGCGGCATCGAATACCACGTTGATATCGTCGGCGCGGACGTGTATGCGCAGGGCTTTTCCGCCATCGTGCCCATGCTCAGGCAGTTCAAGGGCGTGAATATGCTCTGCGACATCGGCAACGGCACCATGAACATCATGACCATTCAGGACAGGCGCGCCGTCATGGACCAGTGCTTCACGGAGAAGTACGGCACCTATCAGTGCATGCTCCAGGCGCGCGAAGCCCTGACGCAGCGGTTCGGACGCACCGTGCCGGATGCCGTCATTGACGAGGTGCTTCGAAACGGCGATGCGGACATCGGGCGCGACTATGTGGAAACCATCCGAGCGGTCGCAGCCGGTTATGCGGCAGAGATCATGCGCAGGCTGCGCGAGCACGAATACGATCCGCAGACCATGCGGCTGTGGGTCGTGGGCGGCGGCGGATGCCTGCTGCGCCACTTCGGCGAGTATGAGCGTGACCGCGTGACCATCATCGACAACATTCACGCCAACGCCGAGGGCTATGAATACCTTGCGGAGCGTCGTCTCATGCGCGAGAGGTTTGCCGAATGAGCCAAACGTTCCGTACCACCCTCCGGCTTGATCTGGGCAAGCCTGCCAGCGCACAGGCAGCCTCACTGCTGCGTCAGCTTCACGCAGAGCGCGGTCTGTCCTACAGCGCACTGATTGTTCCTGCCGTCAACGCCTATTACGGCGAGGCCCCTGCGGATGAAGGCCTGCGGGAGACGATTCGCTCCATCGTCCGGGATGAGCTGGCGGCTGCGCCCGTTCAGCTTGGCGATCTGCTGCAAGCCCTGAATACATTCACGCCCCAGACACCCAGATCG
>JALFHA010000003.1 GCA_022776785.1 Clostridiales bacterium
CTGCTCTGAAACTGCTTTTTCTTTTGAACAATAAGGGAACATTGGGCTGCCGCCCAAACCTGCTTGAGGGATTTCATCCCTCAAACTCCCTTCTTCGCTTCGCGCTTATATTCGAGCTTTTAAGTGCAAGACAGTATGAGAATCCCGCCGCTTTGGCTGCAGAGACAGATACTCTACGGTGGTATGACCATAACAGGAAGGAAAACTGTCGCAAGCAGACGAATTTTTGAAGAAAACCAAAAAGGACTAGGATATCGCAGCAGAATCGTGCTATAATAATATGGTTGGTTTTATGGGCGAATGCGCCAGATTATTACTGATGAAGGGGTATCAGCATGAACGAGAACATCAACGCCGGAGTATCTCAGAAGTTTCCGATGCGGCCGGTCGCGCCGCTTGGCGTCATCGCCATGCGCGGCTGTGAGGAAATGGGCAAGCGCGTGAACGATTACCTGATGAACTGGCAGAGCGACGCTGTCACCACCGACGAGCGCCTCCACAGCTTCTTTGGCGCGGAGGCCAGCGGCTTTCTGCTCGAGGCGCATTGTCCGCGCTTTGGCACGGGTGAGGGCAAGGGAATGCTGCTCAATTCCGTGCGCGGCTATGATCTCTACATCATCTGCGATGTGGGCGCGTATCAGTGTACCTACAAGCTCTACGGCAAGGAGATCCCCATGACGCCGGACGAGCATTACGCCGACCTCAAGCGCATCATCGCGGCGGTCAGCGGAAAGGCTTACCGCATCAACGTCATCATGCCGATGCTCTACGAGGGACGGCAGCATCGCCGCACCGCCCGCGAGTCGATGGACTGCGCTGTGATGCTCCAGGAGCTGGTCTCGATGGGCGTTTCCAACATCATCACCTTCGACGCGCATGACCCGCGCGTGCAGAATGCCATTCCGCTCAGCGGCTTTGAAAGCATCATGCCCACCTACCAGATGCTCAAGGCGATGTGCCACACCTATGACGACCTGAAGATCGATAAGGAGCACATGATGGTCATCTCCCCGGACGAGGGCGCGATTGGCCGCAATATCTACTACAGCTCCGCCATGGGCGTGGATCTGGGCATGTTCTACAAGCGCCGCGACTATACCCGTGTCGTCAATGGCCGCAACCCCATCGTCGCGCACGAGTACATGGGCGACAGCGTGGAGGGCAAGGACGTCTTTGTCGCGGACGATATCATCGCCTCCGGCGATTCCATGCTCGATCTGGCCTATGACCTCAAGAAGCGCAAGGCGAAGCGCGTCTTTGCGGGCGCGACGTTCGCGTTCTTCACCAGCGGCCTCGAGGCGTTCAACAAGGCCTATGAGGAGGGCGTGATCGATCACGTTTTCGCCACCAATCTCACCTACACGCCGCCCGAGGTGCTCGCCGCGCCGTGGTTCTCCCAGGCGGATATGAGCAAGTACATGGCGTTCGTCATCGCTACGCTCAACCACGATCAGTCCCTGAGCTATCTGCTCGACCCGTGGAACCGCATTGAGCGCCTGCTCAACCGCTATCGCGCGGATCATCCGTAAAGCCAAATCAGAGCAATGCGCGCCGCCCCTTCTCCTGATAACGAGAGAGTAGGGCGGCGCGTTTGCGTTTCATGCGGATTATCAGTATTCATACTGTTCTGCGTTAAACCGGCATGATGCCGGTTGCATTACCGACGAAGTGATGTAATACTGATCTCTGTTAAAACCGGCATGATGCCGGTTGCATCACCGACCAAGTGACGTAAGTCCCATTGCTTTGTGGTCGAGTCCGAAGCTTTGCAGAAGGACTTACAGAGTAAAAGATAGGATAACAGGCGCGAAGCGAAGAAGGGAGTCTGAGGGATGAAATCCCTCAGGCAGGTTTGGAATCGTAGCCTGCCGCCCGCTGTGCGGGAAGCAGGCAGGCGGAGATTGGAAACCGCAAGGAGCGCCTACGGCGCGACTATGCGAGTTTCCTGGGTCGGCAGCCCAACGTACTCCGTTGATAAAGCGTTTTTGCAAAGTAGTCAGGGAGCGAAGCGAGGCCTGACGGTGAGTTTTTGATAGACTAACGAGAAAACCGGAAGAAATGCTTTAATCGAAGAACAGTATCAAGACGGCTTTTGCGGCTCGCTCATTTTATAGAGCGTCAGCTCCTTCTGTGCGTCGCACAGGCCGAGAAAAACCTCCTTCGGGTTGTCAACGCCCTGCGCGCGCAGCTTGCGCGTAAGCCATGCCGCATCCACGCCCATGCGGTGCAGGTTTTCATCGAGCACGCGGCCGTCCATGATGACCTCGGCCAGAAGCGTCTCCTGCGTGGGCAGCAGCTTCATGTCCTCCGGCGTGACGGGCCGCTTCTGCGCAACGGGCAGGATCGTCAGCTTGCCGTTGTACTCGAAGATGGCCGTGTGGATGTCCGCAAGGTTAAAATAGCCCTGCTCGCGGCACATCGCCATGAATTCGCTCAGGTCGAGCTTTGCCTTGCGCATGTTGGCGCGGAACAGCCTGCCGTTTTCCATGATGATGGAGGGCGTACCGTCCAGAAACTTGCGGCTGCGGCCGAAATGGATGCCAATCAGCGACATGATCCATGTCAGCAGCGCATAGACCGCCAGCGCGATGAGCGGCTTCCACATGTTTTCCAGATCAGTTGCCAGCTCCGCGGCGATGGAGCCGATGGTGATGCCCGCAATATAGTCAAGAAAGTTGAGCTGCGCGATCTGCTTGCGCCCGACGAGCTTGGCGCAGAGGAACAGCGCTAGATACGATACGAGCGAGGACAGCAGTATTTTGGCGAATTCCATCCGTCCGTCCCTCCGTCACAGAAGATTTGCAGGTGATGGAGGATAGGATGCGCAGAGGACGGCAGGAACATGCGCGGTCAGATCGTGAAGCTCTGAAGCCACGCTTCGCCCGCGGCGATGGACTCCAGCACGCGCCGGGGAGAGGGGCCGCCGGGCACGTCGCGCAGCGTGACGCACGCGCGCATGGAGCAGGCCTCGTAGACGTCCTGCTCAAAGAGCGGGGAGAAGGTCTTGAGCTCCTCGAGGGAGAGGTCAAGAATGGCTTTGTTCTCCTTGACGCAATGCAGCACGAGATGGCCGATGACGGCGTGCGCGTCGCGGAAGGGCATTCCCTTCTTGACGAGGTAGTCCGCTGCGTCGGTGGCGTTGGTGAAGCCGCCCGCCGCGCCGCGCTCCATGTTCTCCGTCCTGAAGGTGCAGGAGGCGAGCATGGCGTTAAAGACCACCAGCGACTTGACGAGCGTGTCGCGCGCGTCAAAGAGCGCCTCCTTGTCCTCCTGCATGTCCTTGTTGTAGGCCAGCGGCAGGCCCTTGAGCGTAGTCAGCAGGCCGGTCAGATCGCCGTAGACGCGGCCCGTCTTGCCGCGGATGAGCTCGGCCACGTCGGGATTCTTCTTCTGGGGCATGATGGAGGAGCCTGTCGCGTAGCCGTCGTCCATCTCCACAAAGCGGAATTCATGGCTGTTCCAGAGGATCAGCTCCTCGCAGAAGCGGGACAGGTGCATCATGCAGGCCGAGGCGGCGTAGAGGTAATCGAGCACAAAATCGCGATCGGCCACACCGTCGAGGCTGTTGAGCGTGATGGAGGAAAAGCCCAGCAGCTCCGCTACGCGCTCGCGGTCGAGCGGATAGGTCGTGCCCGCCAGCGCGCCGGAACCCAGCGGCATCACATCGGCGTGGGCGCAGGTCTCCTTCATGCGCTGCATGTCGCGGGTGAACATCTGGAAATAGGCCATCATGTGGTGCCCAAGCGTGATGGGCTGCGCGCGCTGGAGGTGCGTGTAGCCGGGCATGATCGTCTCCGTGTGCGCGCGGGCGACGGACAGCAGCGTCTCGCACAGCTCGCGCATCAGAGCGGCGGCCTCTTTGGCGGCCTCCTTGACGTACATGCGGCAGTCGAGCGCCACCTGATCGTTGCGGCTGCGGCCGGTGTGCAGGCGCTTGCCCGCTTCGCCGATGCGCTCGGTGAGCAGCTTTTCCACATTCATGTGGATATCCTCCGCGTCCAGCTCGAACTGAACCCGCCCCGCGGAGATGTCCTCGTCAATGGCGCGCAGCCCGGCGACGATGGCCTCCGCGTCCGCCTGGGGGATGATGCCCTGCTCGCCGAGCATCGTCGCGTGGGCAATCGACCCGGCGATGTCCTGATGTGCCAGCCGCTGGTCGAAGGTGATGGAGGAGTGGAAGTCGTCAACCAGTCCGCTGGTCTTCTTTTCAAAGCGTCCGCCCCAAAGCTTCATGCGGAATACCTCCTGTAAAATGAAAAGGGAGCAAAGCAGAAAATGCCTTCTGCCATCCTCCCTTTGGATTGCTCATAACGACATCAGCCCCGGGTGAAGGGGCGCACCCCTGCTCGTTTCAAGGGGGATATGGGGATCCAAGGGGATGTAAGGGGGAAAATCGAAATTCTCCCTCATCCCCTTGGCCCAGCGGAGCGCGTTTCCTTTGCGTCGAGGCTGCCTGTATCAGACAACAACGTGTTTTACTTGTCGGCCTTCTGCTTCATCAGCGCCTGCACCTTGAGCGGCAGGCCGAACAGGTTGATGAAGCCGGCGGAATCCTTGTGGCTGTACATCTCGCCGGAGTCGCCGAAGGTGGCGATGTCCTCCATGTAGAGGCTGTACGGGGAGCTCACGCCCGCGCCGATGCAGTTGCCCTTGTAGAGCTTGAGCTTCGCGGTGCCGGTGACGTACTGCTGCGTCACATCGACGAACGCAGACAGGCCCTCGCGCAGCGGCGTATACCACAGGCCGTTGTAGACCAGCTCAGCGAACTTGACGGCCACCAGCTCCTTGTAGTGGGCGGTGTCGCGGTCCACGGTGATCTCCTCGAGGTTCTTATGCGCGGCGTAGAGCAGCGTGCCGCCGGGCGTCTCGTACACGCCGCGGGACTTCATGCCCACCAGGCGGTTCTCCACCATGTCCGCGATGCCCACGCCGTTGCGTGCGGCGATCTCGTTGCACTTTGCCAGCAGGGAGACGGCGTCCAGCTTCTCGCCGTTGACGGCGACCGGCACGCCCTTCTCAAAGTCGATGGTCACATACTCGGGGGTGTCCGGCGCGTCCTCAGGATGCACGCAGATGAGCGGCAGGTCGCGCGGCGGCTCGTTGGCCGGATCCTCGAGGTCGCAGCCCTCGTGGGAGAGGTGCCAGATGTTGCGATCCATCGAATAGGGGCGATCCTTCTTGACCGGCACCGGGATGCCGCGCGCGTCGGCGTACTCGATTTCCTCCTCGCGGGTCTTGATGCCCCACTCGCGCCACGGGGCGATGATGGGCATGTCCGGCGCGAAGGCCTTGATCGTCAGCTCGAAGCGCACCTGATCGTTGCCCTTGCCGGTGCAGCCGTGGCAAATCGCGTCGCAGTGCTCGGCACGGGCGATCTCCACCAGCCGCTTGGCAATCAGCGGACGGGCGAACGACGTGCCCAGCAGATACTTGCCCTCGTACACGGCGTCGGCCTTGAGCGTCGGCCAGATGAAGTCCTCGACGAACTCCTTGCGCAGATCCTCGATGTAGAGCTTCTCCGCGCCGGTCTTCTTCGCCTTCTCGTGCAGCGGCTCGAGCTCTTCGCCCTGACCCACGTCGGCGGCGCAGCACACGACGGCGCAGCCGTAATTCTCCTTGAGCCACGGGATGATGATGGACGTATCCAGACCGCCGGAATAGGCCAGCAGCACGCGGTTATACTTCTGATTTGCCATGACAGGTTCCCTCCATGTAATCGCCTGCGCGCGGGGCGCGAGGCAGAATATGCTTGCTACGAGACGATATTATAGCGCCTCGCTCATAAAAATGCAATAGCGATGAATGAATATTCTGCCTATTCACAGAAATTTGGAAGAATAACCTATTTTTATGCGAAATTAATCGGCAAAAACGCGGTTAGAAATCGTATATTCGCGCATAAAGCGAGGCCGAGTATGCAGCTGCGCGCCGCCGGGCGGCGTATTGACAGCCCCCATGAAATAGGATAAACTAAACAGGTTAAACAAGGTTGGCTTTGAGCGGCGGGCTGCATGGCGTCCCCGCGCAGGCAGAGCGGCAGAAGCATGGAGTAAGCAAATTGAGAGTACTGGGCATTGACCCCGGCCTGGCGACGATGGGCTGGGGCGTGATTGAGACGGATGGCTACCGGGAGCGTCTGGTGCAGTATGGCGCCGTCATCACCACGCCGAAGGACCGGTTTCCCACGCGGCTGGCGTGCATCCAGCAGGGCGTGCGGGGGCTGATTGAGACGTTCAAGCCGGATGAAATCGCCTTCGAGGAGCTGTTCTTTTCCAAGAACATCACCACGGGCATCCAGGTGGCGGGGGCGCGCGGCGTGGCGCTGGCGGCCTGCCAGGCGTATACGGACAAGCTCTACGAGTACACGCCGATGCAGATCAAGCAGGCGGTTGTCGGCTACGGCGGCGCGGACAAGCATCAGGTGCAGATGATGGTGCGGATGCTGCTGGGCATCAGCGAGACGCCCAGGCCTGACGACGCGGCGGACGCGGTGGCCTGCGCCATCACGCACGCGCACGCGGGGGCGGGGCGCGAGCAGTTCAGAATCAAGTGAGCGCCGCAGGCGATGAGGTGAAGCGATGATCGCATTTATCGAAGGGAAGGTTGCCGAGAAGAATCCCGGCGAGCTGGTGCTCAGCGCAGGAGGCGTGGGCTTTTCGCTGATGTGCTCGAGCGCGACGCTGGCCGCTGCGCCCGGCAAGGGCGAGAGCTGGCGTTGCTATACCGTCATGAACGTGCGCGAGGACGCGATGGAGCTCTTCGGCTTTGCGACCAAGCAGGAGCGGGAGATGTTTCGTCGGCTGTGTACGGTCACGGGCGTGGGCGCGAAGACGGCGCTGGGCGTGCTCTCCGCGCTGCCGATGCGCGAACTGTCCGTCGCCATTGTGACGGGCGACGTGACGGCTCTCTCCCGCGCGCCGGGCATCGGCAAAAAGACGGCGCAGCGCATCGTGCTCGAGCTCAAGGACAAGGTGGAGCAGCAGGATGTGAACGTGCCCGCAGGCGGCGCGCCGGCATCCGCGCCCGCCACCAGCGCCGAGCAGGAGGCGCTGGCTGCGCTGCAGGCGCTGGGATACACGGCGGCCGAGGCGGCGCGTGCGGTTTCTGCTGTGCGCGGCCAGGCTGAAACGACCGATAAGCTCATCATGCTCGCGCTGCGGCAGATGAGCTCGCTGTAAGGGGGAAGACAGATGCTGCCAAACGATCCGATCATGCTGCTTTCGGCAGTCAATATGAAGCTGCGCGACCGTTATGCCTCGCTCGACGCGCTGTGCGAGGATTTGGACGTGAGCCGCGCGGAGCTGGAAGAGAAGCTCGCCGCCGTGGGCTATGCCTATGACGCGGCGCAGAACCGGTTTATCTGAATGGAGAGAAAGCGCCGGGCAAGCCCCCGCGCGGAGGTGAGACGATGGAAGAGGAACGGCTCGTGATGAGCGGCTTTCGGGAGGAAGAGGACGAGCAGGAGAGCAGCCTGCGCCCTAAAACGCTGCGGGACTATGTGGGCCAGCAGGCCGTCAAGGACAGCCTGAGCATCTACATTCAGGCGGCGCGCCAGCGCAGGGATTCGCTCGACCACATGCTGCTCTACGGCCCGCCGGGGCTGGGCAAGACGACGCTGGCGGGCATCGTCGCCAGCGAGATGGGGCAGAACATCCGCGTCACCAGCGGCCCGGCCATCGAGCGGCCCGGCGATCTGGCGAGCATCCTGACGAATCTCTCCAGCGGCGACGTGCTCTTCATCGACGAGATTCACCGCCTCTCGCACGCGGTGGAGGAGGTGCTCTACCCCGCGATGGAGGACTACGCGCTGGACATCATGATCGGCAAGGGTCCCAGCGCGCGCAGCATCCGTCTGGACTTGCCCAAGTTCACGCTCATCGGCGCGACGACGCGCGCGGGCTCGCTGTCTGCGCCGCTGCGTGACCGCTTTGGCATCATCTTCCGGCTTCAGATGTACTCGACGG
>JALFHA010000078.1 GCA_022776785.1 Clostridiales bacterium
CATCCAGGAGCAGGCGGGCTTTGTCATGAACGCCCTGATGGTCGTTCCGGTCTCCAAGACGCTGGCTGAGGTCAAGAACGAGGACGGCACCATTGATCCCGCGAAGATCTTCCCGGTGCTGGCTGAGGGCGAAACCACCAAGCATCTGGTCATGACCAACCCGAACTCCAGCACCTTCGCCTCCCTGGACGACCAGGTGATGACGATGGGCAAGGTTCGTGCGGGCGTGTACCGCGGCGGCCTGGGCTACGATGCCTCCGTCGTGGCGCTGTACAACAACGTCTCCACCGCCATCGCTGAGTGGGATTCCGCCAATGCGGGCACCCCGGCCATCCCGGTGACGCTGATCTCCAACCCGATCTCCGCGGGCTTCCCGGATTCCCTGGGCATGGCCGCTGCGGTGCTGGGCGACGGCAACTACGACGCCATCAAGGACTATGCCGAGGTTGACCGCCAGATGTGGCGCGCGCAGGGCATCATCTTCATGTATGGCCCGCAGATCGACCTGGCGACCGATCCCCGCTGGCCGCGCAACTCCGGCACCTACGGTGAGCGTGAGGACGTGACCGCCGGCATCATCACCGCGCTGGTGGATGGCTACCAGAACGGCACCGAGGGCGTGAACGAGAAGTCCGTCGTGCTCTCCGCCAAGCACTTCCCGGGCGACGGCGCTGCTGAGAACGGCTTCGAGTCCCACACCTATCAGGGCCAGTGGAGACTGTACCCGACCGAGGGCTCCCTCGAGAAGTATCAGCTCGTCGGCTTCCAGGCCGCCATCGATGCGGGCGTGGGCGCGATCATGCCCTGCTACTCCCGCGATGCGGCAGATGACCGCTCCGTCACCCAGACCTACCGCGGCCATGAGGTCAAGGTCAACGAGCTGGGTTCCGCGTACAACGAGGAGATCATCACCACGCTGCTGCGCGAGATCATGGGCTTCAATGGCTTCGTGAACTCCGATTCCGGCATCACCAAGATCCAGACCTTCGGCGTGGAGGATCTCTCCGGCATCCAGCGCTTTGCCAAGCTGATCGAGGCCGGCACCGACGCCATCGGCGCTGAGCTGGCTCCCGACTACATCGTCACCGCCGTGGAGTACGGCATCCTCGACAAGGCTGACCTTGACCGCGCCAACATCAACCGTGCGACGGCGCTCATCAAGCAGGGCCGCTTCGAGAACCCCTACCTCGACTACGAGAAGGCCGACGAGGTGCGCGCCACCAACATGGCGACTGCGCATGACCAGGCCTACCAGATGCACCTGAAGGCCACCGTTCTGATGAAGAACCATGAGAACACGCTGCCGCTGCAGGCGAACGCGGGCACCAAGCTCTTCATCCAGTCCTACACCGGCACCGGCGAGGACGAGGCGGTTGTCGCCGCGCTGAGCGAGCTCTTCACGGCGCAGGGCTTCGAGATCGTCTCCAAGGCGTCCGAGGCTGAGGTGGCGTACTTCTACGTCCAGCCGAAGGCGACTGTTTCCACCTCCGCCAGCACCAGCGAGGGCGTGCTGAGCCTCGTCGAGGAGTACGCTGTGCCTGAGCGCACTGCGACCGGCGCAGGCGGCGGTATGGGCAACCTCGAGACCATCGTGGCCAGCCAGGACAAGACCGGCAACATGGTCGAGGTCACCACGGTTGAGGGCATTGCCAAGCTCGCCAAGAACGCTGACAAGGTGCACGAGAATGGCGGCAAGGTCATCGGTACCATCGTCGTCACCAGCCCGTGGATCCTCGATGCGCTCGAGCCCTACTGCGATGCGCTGACCGCGCAGTACACCACCTCTGCGGCCTCCCTGTCCAACGCGTACAGCGCGCAGGTGGACGTGATCGTGGGCAACTACAACCCCACCGGCAAGCTCTCCATGACCATGCCGGCGTGCGAGGCCGTTGTCGCCCTGACCGAGGTTACCCGTGAGGACGGCACCGTTTACGAGGTCTGCGCCTCCCCGAACGACGTGCCCGGCTACGCGAAGGATCAGTACATGAGCGCCGAGGTGCTTGCGCAGTCCCCGTCCGGCAGCTATGCCTACAAGGATGCGGACGGCAACCTCTACGTCTCCGGCTTCGGCCTGAGCTACTAAGCCTCCCAAAGCGGGGGAGGGCGGGATGACCGTCTTCCCCCCGCGTTTCCCCAATGATGAAATGTCCATAGCATGATGGTGCGTCCGGGGTGGACAGCGCGAACCGAAGTCTTTCGGTTGGACGCCCCGGGCGCATTTTGTGCAGAACTGCCGCTGCAAGCAAACAAGCGAGGTACGAACATGAAAAAGCTCCTTTCAAGGGCCGTCGCCCTGCTCTGCGCCCTTACCCTGTGTGCCTGCTGCGCCGCCGCCGAGGCCGCGCAGGGGGAGACGGAGGAAACGCCCGCCATCGTCGCCCTTGTCAACGGCGAGCCGCTTTTGGCCGAGGATCTTCAGCCTTTTGAGCTTGCCTATTTGACAAACTATGCCAATCTTGGGTATGATATGGAGGACGAGGCGGTAACGGCGTATATCAGGGATCTGGCGCTGACCGCCGCCATCGAGGAACTGCTGGTTGAGCAGGATATCCGCGCGCAGGGCTTCCGCGACTTTGACGAGGAGACGGAGGCGTGGTGCGCCCAGCAGGGGCAGACCGCCTACGAGGCTGCGCTCGCGGAGGTGGGCGAGGCGCTGCGCAAGGAGCTCGAGCTCGGCGAGGAGGAGGACATGTCCGAATACGCGCTGGCATACGCGCAGATTCTGGGCGTGACCGCCGAGGACTATGCCGAGGTCTACCGCGCGCAGCTCGCCAGGGCGCATTATTA
>JALFHA010000089.1 GCA_022776785.1 Clostridiales bacterium
GCGCGAATACAACGACAAAAAGCAGATCGTCTCTCAAACCTATCTGGATGCCGACGGTCTGCCGCTCGTCATCTCCGACGGCTATGCCTCCGTCCAGCGCACCTACGACGGCGCGGGCAACGTCGCCTCTGAGCGCTACTATGGCTCCGACGGTCTGCCCGCCGCCATGAAGAACGGCTCCTTCGGCTGGCTGCGCGAATACAACGACAAAAAGCAGATCGTCTCTCAAACCTATCTGGGCGATGACGGTCTGCCGCTCGTCATCTCCGACGGCTATGCCTCCGTCCAGCGCACCTACGACGACGCGGGCAACGTCGCCTCTGAGCGCTACTATGATGCGGACGGCCTGCCCATCGCCATGAGGAACGGCTCCTTCGGCTGGGTCAAGTCGTTTAACGACAAAAAGCAGGCCATCTCCCAGACCTATCTGGATGCCGACGGCCTGCCGCTCGTCATCTCCGACGGCTATGCCACTGTCCAGCGCACCTACGACGACGCGGGCAATACCGATTCCGAGCGCTACTTCGACGCAGACGGCCTGCCCGCCGTCCTCCAGAAGGGCCATTCCGGCTGGACAAAGGAATTTGACGGTCAGAAGCAGATGCTCTCCCAAACCTTCACAGACGTCGACGGCCTGCCGCTCGTCACCTCCGACGGCTATGCCACCGTTCAGCGCACCTATGACGACGCGGGCAATACCGATTCCGAGCGCTACTTTGACGCGGACGGCCTGCCCATCGCCATGAGGAACGGCTCCTTCGGCTGGGTCAAGTCGTTTAACGACAAAAAGCAGGCGATTTCCCAAACCTATCTGGATGCCGACGGCAGCCCCTTCACGCTCTCCGACGGCTACGCCACCGTTCAGCGCACCTATGACGGCGCAGGCAATATCGCCTCAGAGCGCTACTTTGACGCCGACGATCAGCCCGCCGTCATGAGGAACGGCTCCTCCGGCTGGCTGAAGGCGTATAACGACAAGAAGCAGGCCATCTCCCAAACCTATCTGGATAACGACGGCCAGCCCTTCGTCATCGCTGACGGCTACGCCACCGTTCAGCGCACGTATGACGATGCGGGCAACGTCGCCTCCGAGCGCTACTTTGACGCCGAAGGTCAGCCCGCCGTCATGAAGAACGGCTCCTTCGGCTGGGTCAAGTCGTTTAACGACAAAAAGCATGCCATCTCCCAGACCTATCTGGATGCCGACGGCAGTCCCGTCACGCTCTCCGACGGCTACGCCACCGTTCAGCGCACCTATGACGACGCAGGCAATATCGCCTCCGAGCACTATTTCGACGCCGACGATCAGCCCGCCGTCATGAAGAACGGCTCCTCCGGCTGGCTGCGCGAATACAACGACAAAAAGCAAGCCATCTCCCAGACCTATCTGGATGCCGACGGCAGTCCCATCGTCATCTCCAACGGCTATGCCACCGTCCGCCGCACCTACGACGGCGCGGGCAACGTCGCCTCTGAATTCTACTTCGGCGCAGATGCTCAGCCCATCCCGCTGAAGAACGGCTGCTTCGGCTGGGAAAGGGAGTACAACGAGAAGAAGCAGATCATCACCCAAACCTATCTCGACGCAAGCGGTCGTCCCATCGTCACCTCCGAGGGCTATGCCACCGTCCGCCGCACCTACGACGACGCGGGCAACGTGACCTCCGAGCTCTTCTTTGATGCGGACGGCCAGCCCAAGGAGTAAGGCGCTTGTCTATGGCGGAGAATCCTTGTCATCCCCCGATTGGGCCTGCCGCGCCGTCCGGGGCGGAGGCGATGTCCGCATCCGCCTCCCTTCCCCGGGCTCCGTCCCTCTCCCATACCGAAAACGCCGCGGAAGACGAACGGCGCAGTTCCCGGACAACCGGGGCTGCTCCCGGATCGCCTTCCGCGGCGTTCTGTCAAGGCGGCTTCAAGGGCCGCTTTGTCTCCAATGCCGCCCTCAGCCGCACAGCTCTGCCACCCGGCCCGCTGCGCGTGGCGGCCTATATCCGCGTCTCGACGGATTCCTCCGACCAGGAAAACTCCTACGAGGCACAGGAGCGCTACTTCTCCTCGCTGCTGCTCCACCACCCCGGCTGGATCGGCGCGGGCATCTACGCGGACTGCGGGCTCTCCGGCACCAGCGGGGAAAAGCGCACCGGCTACAGCCGCCTGCTGCGCCACTGCCGCGAGGAGAAGCTCGACCGCATCGTGTGCAAGTCCATCTCCCGCTTTGCCCGCAACACCAGCGACTTCATGGCGGCGCTCGAGCTGCTGCACGACCACCATGTCGCCATCCTCTTTGAGAAGGAGCATTTGGATACGGCGGATCCCACCAGCGCCTTCATCCTCACGACGCTGGCGGCCATCGCGCAGGAGGAGTCCCGCTCCATCTCCGCCAACGTCCTCTGGGGGCTTCGCAGCCGGTATCCGCAGGGGCTGGCCCCCAATTTCGCCATTTACGGCTACCGGTTTGCGCAGGGCCCCGATGCGGCGGACGTACTGGACGGCGGCTATCGCCTGCGCCGCGTGGAGATCGTCCCGCAGGAGGCCGAGGTCGTGCGCCGCATCTTTGCCGCCGTCTGCGAGGGCGCGTCCTTCGCCGATGTCGCCCGGATGCTCAACGCCGAGCGCATCCCAGCGCCCTGCCGCAGGAAAGCGCCCGCGAGAATCCGCGGAAGGAGCCGCGTGCGCGACGGCATCGTGGTCGGCTGGACGGGCCCGATGATCGCCCGCCTCGTCAGGCTTGAGCGATACTGCGGCGATGTGCTGCTGCAAAAGACCTATACCCCGGATTTCCTAAGCCACCGCTCCCGGCCAAACACGGGGGAGGTTCCGCAGTACTGGGTGCGCGGCCATCATCCCGCCATCATCAGCCGGGAGGTGTTCGAGCGCGCACAGGCCGCGCGACAGGCCGTCTCCGACCGCTACGCCAGCTGCGGCGGACGCCGCAAGCGCCGCGCCTTTTCCGGCCTGCTGGTCTGCGGCGAATGCGGCCGCTGCTACACCGTCCGCACCAGCGTGTACGAAACCGTATGGTATTGCCCCACCCCGGCGCTGAACAACGGCTCTGGCGCCTGCCATGCGCAAAGGCTCGGGCAGGAGCAGGCCAGCGCGCTGCTGCGCAGGGCCTTTGCGGCGCGCTTCGGCTCGGAGGGCGACGCTCTGCCCGGCCAGATGAGGCAGCGGCTTGAATCCGTCCACCGGAGCGACTGCATGGAGCGCAGCCGCAGCCGGCTCCGCCAGACGCTCGACGCGCTGAGCGCCAGCGGCGCGCCGGCGGATGAGCTTGAGCAGCTCAAGCAGCGCCTTGCCAGTCTTAGGGCCTATGGGGAGAAGCTGGAGGAAAGCCACGAGGCGCGCGGGCAGGCGCTCGCCTGGATGCGCACGCTCCCACGCGGCCCCGCGGGGACGGAGGTCTTTCTGAGCGGCATGGCCCTCGAGCACGCGCGCGCCTTCGCGCTGAGCATCACCATTTACAGCCCGGCAAGCGCCTGCGTGCTCTGGTTCGACGGCACGCGGACGCAGGTGCTCCCGGACGGCCGCGCAGGAGAGCCGGCGGTTTCGCAGAGCGGATGAGCGTCGGCAAATCCCGCGCAGCCACGCAGCCTTGTTTTTTTACACCATCCGTCATGGCGGGCGGCCTACCCCTCCCCGCCGCAGAAAGAGAGGAATTCCCATGGAACAGGCGCAAAAAAAGCCGGAGGTCATCGTCATCCCCGCAACGAAGCGTTCAGCGGAGCAGGGCGGGCAGATCCGCTCGCAGCAGCCGCTGCGCGTGGCGGCCTACTGCCGCGTCTCCACCGGCGACGAGAGCCAGCAGACCTCCTACACCACCCAGAAGCGCTTCTACACGCAGATGATTGCCAGCCGTCCAGGCTGGACGCTGGCGGGCATCTACGCGGACGAGGCCATCTCCGGCACCTCCCGCTCCAAGCGCAGGCAGTTCAACGAGATGATGAAGGACGCGCTCGGCGGCAGGATGGACTACATCGTCACCAAGTCGATCTCCCGCTTCGCCCGCAACACCATCGACACGCTGGAGTGCGTGCGCCAGCTCCGCCAGCTCACCCCGCCCGTGGGCGTCTATTTTGAAAAGGAGAACATCGACACGCTGGACGCGACGGGTGAGCTCATCCTCACGATCCTCTCCGCGCTCGCGCAGGACGAGTCCCGCTCGATCTCCGACAACATCCGCTGGTCCATCCAGCGCAAATTCCAGCGTGGCGAGCCGATGGTCGATCTCAAGCGGATGCTCGGCTACGACAGCGGCCCGCACGGGGAGTGGATCATCAACCCCCGCCAGGCCGCAACCGTGCGCTATATCTTTGAGCGGTTTGTCGCCGGGGCTTCGGCCAACGCCATCGCCGGGGAGCTCAACGCGGCAGGCGAAACGACCGCCCGCGGCTGCGCGTGGCGCGCCGACGCGGTGCTCTACATCCTGCGCAACGAAAAGTACGCCGGCGACTGCGAAAACCAAAAATTCATCACCCGCAGCTTTCTGACCCACCGGGCCACCGTCAACCGGGGCGAGGCGCCCCGCTATTTCGTGCGCGACCACCACGCGCCCATCGTCTCCCGCCTCGTCTTTGACAAGGCGCAGGCCATCCTCGCCGGTCACGGCGGTCAAAGCGGCGCGCATCAGCGCAGCGGCGCGGGCACAGCCGTGTTTTCCAATCTGCTGTGCGGCTGCGAGCAAGGCGGACAGCCCTGCGCGCAGCCGCTCCGGCGCATGAGCTGCAACCGCAGTCTCGGGGGCCATGCGGAGCCGCCCTCCGCCGCCGCGCAGGGGACAGAACCGGCGGACTGCGCCGGGCGAGCCTACTACTACTATCCCGTGTGGCGCTGCACCACCAGCGCGCGCAAGCGTCCGCAGGGCGCGGCCTGCTGTCCCGCGCGCACCCTTCTGGAGTGCGCGCTCGAGCAGAGCTTCATGGAGATGCTCTACCGCCTGCGCCGCGACTGGGAGGC
Source organism: Clostridiales bacterium (assembly GCA_022776785.1). Classification (GTDB taxonomy): domain Bacteria; phylum Bacillota; class Clostridia; order Christensenellales; family Aristaeellaceae; genus Ventricola. The sequence continues at coordinate 4,954 of JALFHA010000089.1, forward strand.
ACACGGCGAGGACTGCGAGCTGGCACGGCGCTTCCGCGAGGCTTGCCCGCAGTCGGAGCAGAGCCGGGAGGAGGCCCGCGCGAGCTTCGAATTCTTCCTCCGGTGCCTGCAAGGCCTTCCCCGAACGAACGCCGCCGGTCAGCCCCTGTCCGTCTTTGGCCTTCGTGCGCCCGGCAGCCCGTCCAGCGCTTACGACCTGCTGCCCTTTGACAAGGGCATCTATCTGGCCTTCATTCAGGGCGGCGTGGTCCGGGGCGACGTCGTGGAATACACAACCCGCTTCGGCGTCACGCTCACGGCATCCGGCAACAGCCGCGGCCTGTCCGATTTTCTCGGCTTCCGCCGGGCGGAGCCCGACCACACGGTCACGCTGATCGATGAGCCGTGGAAGGTCACAGGGCGGAGCGTGCGCCGGGTTCTCCGGGAGGCATGAGTGCCGACAGGAAGCTCCTCCCGCCCATACGCCGCTCTCATCGCCGAAAGGCGGCAGACGCACAGAAAAGACCGATATGCCAGGGCTGCTCAATGCCCTCTGCGCATATCGGTCCTTCATTGATCTGTCTGGATGCGCTGACATCCGCGAAGCGTCACGCCCGCAGCCTGATGGCCCGGCCCGCGTCAAGGCGGCACAGCCGCCCCTGCTCCGCGGCGATCTCGCCCGCCACGATCACGAAGCGTATGCCCTCCGGCGCGGCGTTCGGGCACCCCAGCCCGGGGAAATCCGCGCAGTCCGCAATCGTTTTCGGATCGAAAACCAGCAGGTCGGCGTCGCTGCCGGGGCTCAGCCGCCCCTTGCCCTTAAGCCCAAACACCTGCGCGGGCAGCAGCGTCGCCTTGTAGACGGCCTGCTCCCACGTCAGCTCGCCGCGCTCGCGCACCATCTCGCGCAGGTAGCGCGGGAAGCTGCCCGCAATCTGCGGGTGGCCCTCCAGCGGCCTGTACGCGCCCGCATCGGTGGAGATCATCGTCAGCGGATAGCGCGCAATGGCGTACACCGCCTCCTGATCGCCCGTGTTGACGACCACCGCGTCCTGCGGATGCTCCGCGCGCAGGTGTGCGAGCAGCTCCGCATCCGGCACGGCGCCGATGTGCTCCCCCGTGATGACGCGCAGATGAACCAGCTCGATGTCGTTGTCGCGCATTATGCCCGGCTCAAAGATGGCTGAGCCGATCGGGGAGCACCAGTCCTTGTACATACCGCTGTCCAGATGCACGTCGAGCCCCTCGTTGCGCGCCTCCTCGAGCATCGCCAGCGCTTGATACTCCACGCCCACGCCGTACTGATACACAAAATGCGAGATCACCATGCGGCAGAGCGTGGCGCGCGCCAGCTCCACAGCCTCCTCGAGCGAGTGCAGGTCGGTCATCGAGTACATACGCGTATCGATGGCGGCGGGCTTGCCCAGTGCGGCGGCCTCGCGGCACAGCGCCTCCATCTCCGCCATCGACGCGCCCGGCGTATACGCCGGGCCGAGCGACACGCCGGCCGCGCCGCTTTCAAGCGCTCTGCGGCACAGGCGCGCCATTTCGGCAATCTGCGCATCGCTGGCGGCGGCAAACGGCTCGCGCACGCCCACGGCCTCGCGCAGCGCGCACATGCCGATGAGCTCCGCCTGATGAATCGGGAAGCCGCTCTGCCGCGCGAGGAATTCCGCCGTGTCGAGCGGCGAGAAGCCGCAGTTGCCGCCGACCGTCGTCGTGATGCCCTGGAGCAGGGAGAGCGTCGCCGTATAGCGGTCGCCGTCGATGTGGCTGTGCGGATCGATGAAGCCCGGACAGACGAAGCAGCCCGCCGCATCGATCACGCGCGCCCCCTCCGGCGGCGTGATGCGCCCCGGACGCTCAACGCGGGCAATGCGCCCGCCCTGCACCAGCACGTCGCCGATCAGGCGATGCTCGCGCTCGGGGTCAAGCACCGTGCCGCCCCGGATGAACAAATCAGACATGCAGACAACCCCTTCTTCGGGAAAAATGGAGAACCTGCGAACAAGGCCGCTCCTGCCACAGCCTATGCGGCAGAAGCGGCCAGTGTGGAAATGGAATGGGGTGATGCGCGCCCCCGGCGCAGCCGGTTAGAAGCTGAGCTTGAACTTCGTCCAGATATCCTGGAACTTCTGCTCGTCCGCGCTGGAGAGGTTCTTGATGTACTCCGCGTCGCCGATGCGGTCATAGATGCCGTTAAAGACCGGATTCTCCTTGTACCAGTCAGGCAGGATTTCCTGCGCCGCCGCGTTCGGGCTGCAGTAGTACTGCCACTGCGCGCAGATGGAGGCGATCTCCGGGCGCAGCAGGAACTCGAGGAAGAGGTTGGCGTTCTTCGCGTGCGGCGCGTTCACCGGGATGAAGCAGCCGTCGATGCCAAAGCCCAGCCCCTCCTCAGGCCAGACGACCCGCAGGTCGGGGTTCGCGTCCAGCGCGAGCGCGACGAACGGCGTGAACGTGTAGGCCACGTCGATGTCGCCGGAGACGAGGTAGTTGTGCAGATTCTCATACTCGAGCACATGGATGTTCTCACGCAGCGCGTCGAGCTTCTCCGCCGCCTCGGCGAGCACGGCATCGTCGGTGGTGTTCATGCTCTGCCCCATGGAGAGCAGCACCATGCCGATGGACACGCGCGCGTCATCGATCAGGCCGATGGAGTCCTTGAGCGCGGGATTCCACAGGTCGTTAAAGCCCTTGATCTCCACATCCACCTCGGCCGGGTTGTAGACGATGAGCGGGATGCCGCTGACGTAGGGCACGACGTACTCGTTGTCCGGATCGAAGTACTGATGGGTGAAGTCCGCGTTCAGGTTGCCGTAGTTGGTGACGATGGCCGCGTCAAACTTCTGCATCAGCCCCGCCTCGCGGACGGTGTTGAGCATGTAGTCGCTGGCGAGGATGATGTCGTAGTCTCCGCCATTAGCGGCCTTGAGCTTCTCGTACATTTCCTCGTTGCTGGCGAAGGTCGCATAGTTGACCTTGATGCCGGTTTCCTCCTCAAAGGGCTTGATGACCGTCTCGTAGTCGATATAGCCCTCCCAGGTGAAGATGTTGAGCACGGGCTTGTCCTCGCTGTTCACGGTTTCGGCGCAGGCCACACCGGTCAGCGCGAGCAGGGCCAGCAGGACGCAAAGGATCTTTTTCATGAGGTTTCCTCCCTTTCAAAAATTCTCTATCTTCAGCGCGCGGGGCTCAGCCCCTGCGCGATGAATGCATTTTCTTCTCGCTGCGCGCGGTGATAAGCTGGCTCAGCGCCACGCAGATAAAGATGACCCCGAGCATCAGCGTGGAGATCGCGTTGATCTCCGGCGTGCCGCCCGAGCGCAGGCCGGTGTAAATCTTGAGCGGCAGGGTGGTCGTCTCCGCGCTGGTGACGAAGAAGGAGATCACCACGTCGTCAAGCGACATCGCCGCCGAGAGCATCATGCCCGAGACGACGGCCGGAAGAACCAGCGGCAGCGTGATGTCGCGCAGCACGCGCATGGGGCTTGCGCCCAGGTCGCGCGCGGCCTCCTCCAGCGCCGGGTCCATGCCGATGAGGCGGGACTTGACGTTGATGAACACGTATGGGATGCAGAACGTCGTGTGCGTGAGCACGAGCGCGCCCATGCCCAGCTTCACGCCCGCCGCGGTGAACAGCGCCAGATACGCCATGCCCAGCACCAGCTCGGGAATCATGATCGGCAGCGTTGCCAGCGACTCGATGGCGCCCGCGCCGCGCAGATGGCCGCGCGCCAGCCCGATGGCGCCCAGCGTGCCCACTGTGCCCGCCAGACCGGCGGAGAGCGCCGCCAGCAGCAGCGAGTTGCGCAGCGCGTCGCCCATCAGGGCGTTGTTCATCAATCGGGTATACCAGCTCGTGGTGAAGCCCTGCCATGCGCCGATGGTGCGCCCGGAGTTAAACGAGTAGATCACCACCATCAGAATCGGCAGGTAGAGCACCAGCAGCACGAGCGTCAGATAGATGGGCGAAAAGAGCTTGCGCTTCTTTCTTCTTTTGGCCACCATGCCTCACACCCCCAGACCGCTGCTGCCGCCGCTCTTGCGGTAGAGCAGGTAGAACAGCGCGCTCATCACGATGAGCACCATCGACATCGCGGAGCCGACGTTCCAGTCGCGCACCTTGAGCAGCTGGTCGCGGATGAGGTTGCCCACCAGCACCAGCCCGCCGCCCATCACGTCAGCCAGATAGAACAGCCCCACGCTCGGCACGAACACCAGCACGCAGCCTGCGAGGATACCCGGCATCGTCAGCGGCAGCGTCACCGTCAGGAACGCGCGCCACGGCTTTGAGCCCAGATCGCGCGCCGCCTCCACGAGCGTGAAATCCATCTTGTCCACGGCGCTGTGGCAGGGCAGGATCATCAGCGAGATCAGGCAGTAGACCATCGCCAGCAGCACGGAGCCGTAGGTGCCCAGAAAGCGGATATTCTTGTCGATCAGCCCCAGCGCGCGCAGCACGGCGTTGACCGGGCCGTTCGCCTGCAGAAGGATCTTCCAGCCGTAGATGCGCACCAGCGCGCTCGTCCAGAACGGGATAATCACCAGCATCATCAGCAGGCTCTTCCATCGCCGCGGCGCACGCGCCATGCAGTAGGCAAACGGATAGCCGATGATAAAGCAGATGACCGTCGTCTCAAACGCGAGCTTTAAGCTGTTTGCGAACACCAGCAGGTAGTCCGCGCGCAGCAGCGCCCGATAGTTGGCCAGCGTGAAGCCCGAGCCGTCCGACGCGGCCAGCGAGGTCACCAGCACATAGATCAGCGGCAGGGCCACCAGCAGCACGCCGAAGCAGAGCATCGGCAGCGCAAAGAGCAGGCTGCGCCTGTCCTCCCGCCGCTGCACAGCCGTCTTACGCGCCATGGGATGCACCCCCAATGACGGCGGCCTGCGCCGCATCCCAGTGCAGCCAGACGCGCGCGCCGGTCTGCGGGGCATCGGCCATGCGCTCCTCGCCCGAGGCAACGACCTCCGTGCCGTCGGCGAGCACGACGTATGTCAGCACGCTGCCGCCCGCATAGCGCGTCTCGCGCACAGTACCGGGCAGGTCAAAGCCCGGAACCGGCTCGCGGCTGGCGCGCATCCGCTCCGTGCGCACGCACAGCTCCAGCGCCTCGCCCGCGCGCAGGCTGGCGCGGCCCGCATCCACGGCAAAGCAGCCGTTCGCATTGCGCGCCACGGCCACGGCGCCGTCCACACGCTCCGCCGTGCCCTCGAGGATCGTCGAGCGGCCGATGAACTGCGCCACATAGCGCGTCTGCGGCGCGTCGTAAATCTCCTCCGGCGTGCCCACCTGCTCAAATTTGCCGCCGCGCATGATGGCGATGCGGTCGCTCATGCTGACCGCCTCCTCCTGGTCGTGCGTGATGTAGATGAAGGTCACGCCCAGCTTCTTCTGCAGGCGCTTGAGCTCCAGCTGCATCTGCCTGCGCAGCTGCAAATCCAGCGCGCCCAGCGGCTCGTCGAGCAGCAGCAGCTCCGGCTCGGGCGCAAGCGCGCGCGCAATGGCGATGCGCTGGCGCTGGCCGCCGGAAAGCTGCGCGGGCATCCGCCGGCGGTACTCCTGCATCTGCACCAGCTCCAGCATCTCATCGACGCGCTCGGCGATGAGCTTTTTGTCCATGCCGCGCACGCGCAGGCCGTAGGCGACGTTCTTCTCCACGCTCATGTGCGGAAAGAGCGCATAGCTCTGGAACACCGTGTTCACCGGGCGGCTCTCCGGCGGCAGCAGCGTCACATCCCTGCCGCCCAGCACAACCTGCCCCTCGTCAGGGGTCTCCAGCCCGGAAATAACGCGCAGCGTCGTCGTCTTGCCGCAGCCGGACGCGCCCAGCAGCGTCACAAACTCGCCGCGCTGCACGTTAAGCGATATATCGTCGAGCACATTGCCCTCGCCGAAGCTCTTGACAATGTGCCGCAGGGAAAGCAGACAATCCTCCATGACAGCCTCCGTCGGTAAAATCCCCTCCCGCGCGGCAGGCCGCCCGCAGGAAAGCTCCATTCCTATCAAAACAGTATGATTATAGCCCCGCGCAGGGGCGGCTGTCAATGAAAATATGCGGGCATATCCCATGCCGGACAAAACAGGGCCAAAGCACTCCCTTTGCGGGGGCTTCGGCCCTGTGCGGTTGATTTTGGGAATGCCGCCTCAGGCATCTCCCTGCGGCTCCTGCACTGCGGCTGCCGGCGCATCGCCGCTCTGTCCGCCATCCGAGGATGCAGACGCCTCGCTGCTCCCGCCGCCCTCCGACGGTGCGGTCGGCTCGCTGCTTCCGCCATTATCCGACGGCGCGGTCGGCTCGCTGCTTCCGCCACCCTCCGACGGCGCGGTCGGCTCACCGCTCCCGCCGCCCTCCGGCTGCGTGGGCTGCTCGCTGCTCCCGCCATTGTCCGGCTGCGTGGGCTGCTCACCGCTTCCGCCATTGTCCGGCTCCGTGGGCTGCTCACCGCTTCCTCCATTGTCCGGCTCAGCGGGCTGCTCGCCTCCCTGTCCGCCCTCCGGCTCCGGCGTGGCCGTCGGCTCGGGGGTGGCTGTCGGCTCCGGCGTGGCCGTCGGGCTCGGCGTGGCCGTCGGCTTCGGCGTGCGCGTCGCCTTCGGCGTCGTCGCGGTCGCCGTGCCCTTCGCATCCTTGCCAATCGTCAGCCGCTGCTCCTGCGGGGCAACCGCGCCCGCAATGGCCTCATCCGAGAACACGACGACCGGCTGCTCGTTGTCCACAATCTGGATGAACGTCCTGCCCACCTTCATGGGCAGCTCCTCGCCGTTCTCGTCAAGGAAGACCATGCGGTTCTTGAGATTGCTGTTCTCCGTGCAGTCCCGCGCCCAGGTGCCGCGGATGTACCGCCCGTTCTGGAAGATCTCGCACGTTCCCTGCCCGTTCAGGCGGATGACCGGGCGCGAGTTGTTGCCGTTGAACCAGCTGATATCGGTGCGGATGACGATGACGTTCGCGTAGGAGCAGGCCTCCCCGTTGTCCCCGTCGATATAGGGCTCGCCATTGCGGTAGCGGTCATACAGCCCCGTCGCCTCATTATACTGGTAGGCGGTGACGTAGGCCGGGCTCGTCGCCTTGTAGCTGATGACGATGCCATCCACCTGCTCGCCGCGCTCCAGCCCCGTGTCGGTAAACAGGAAGGGATGCGGCGTGGCCGAGGCCGTATAGCTGTCGCGCACGGCGTTCATGTCAAGGCGCACATTGTAGGGCGCGACGTGGTTGCTGTCGCTCGAGCGCGTAAACCATTTGCTGTTGGTCGTGATGCCGTTGACGTAGGGATAGGCCAGCTTCTTCACCTCGCTGTACGCCTTCACCCAGTCAAGCACGCTCGTCGTGCCGCCCTGATAGCCGTAGAAGCAGTACACGCCGCCCCACATCTCCCGCAGGGAGCACATCGGGATGCGCGCCGAGCGGATCGGGCCTGCGGAGTCGGGGTACTCGCCCATGAACACCGCCACCGAGCGGGTGGAGCCGTCCGCCTGAATCGGCATCTCATACATCAGGTCGGCGGCGCTCACGCCCCAGTGCGGCAGCGCGCCCGGATGCGTGTCGATATTGACCAGCACGGGCTGATATGCGCCGGAAAACGGCTCGCCCGTGATGGGGTTCACGCCCTGAACGACGGGATTCTCGCCCGGCAGGGAGACGGTCACGCGCGCGCTGCCGCCGTCCTTCGGCTGGCCGAGCTGCTGGGGCTCCGAGGAAAGCGTCAGGCCGCTGGCGGAAAAATCCGCCGCCAGCGCAAGCGCCGGGAGCAGCAGCACAAGCAGCAGCGCCGCCAGAAGCAGAGAAACCGGCTTTTTCCATCTATACATTTCTGTCTTGACCTCCTTGTGTCTGAAAGGGTTGCCCTGTGCCGGGCAGCCTGGGAAGGGATGGTTGAAGCGCTTCCATCTTTCTATCTCAATAGACGCGCGAATCCTCACCAAAATTGCATGATTTTTGAAAAAAAGTTAAATTTCTATTTCGGATTCGTCATTTTTACTCTGAAAGTCCCTCTGCTAAGCTCCGGACTCGACCACAAAGCAACGGGACTTTCATCACTTGGTCGGAAATGCAGCCGGCATCATGCCGGTTTCCTTGCGAAACGCGCGAAATTCCTCCCCCGCTTGACGGGCGTACGGACGAACCTTATAATGATGAGCATTGAGCAAAAGGGGGCCTGTCCATGTCCGCATCCGTTCTCATGCGCTGCGAAACGCCGCTGGGCGCCTGCCTGCTGCTGGGCGATTCGCGCGCCCTGCGCGGGCTGTGGTTTGAGGGGGCGGCCCATTATGCGCGCACGCTGCCGCCGGACGCCCGCGAGGGCAGCACCCCGGCGCTGCGCGACGCAGCGCAGTGGCTTGGCGACTACTTTGCCGGACTGCATCCCTCGCCCCGCGCGCTGACGCTCGCGCCCGAGGCGAGCGCGTTTCAGGCGGAGGTGCTTGCCCTGCTGCTGGAAATCCCCGAGGGACGCACGACGACCTACGGCGCGCTGGCCGTGGCGCTCGCGCAGCGCAGGGGCCTTGCGCGCATGTCGGCGCAGGCCGTGGGCGGCGCCGTCGCGCGCAACCCGATTTCCATCGTCATCCCCTGCCACCGTGTGCTCGGCGCGGACGGCTCGCTGACCGGCTACGCCGGCGGGCTCACGCGCAAGCGCTGGCTGCTCGAGCACGAGGGCGCGGCTTTACAAACGCGCGCCGGGTGGGTATAATGAGTACCGCAACACACGAAAGGAGCGGCTGAGATGATCCTCTTTCTGACCAGCAGCCCGTGCACCAACGACGTGCCCGCGGGCGTGAACCTGCCCTGCGTGCTCGACCGCAGCAACGGCTTTGTCCGCCGTCTGCGCCGCGTCTTCCCGCAGGGCGGCAACCTGCTCATCATCGCCTCGGACCCCGAGGCCTTTGAGGGCAACGACGAGATGGCGAAAACCTTTTGGGACGTCCTTCACCACCATGGCCTGCACGCGGGCGACGTGGCGCTGCTGGACGCGCGCAGCGCACAGGACGCGGCATCCCTCGTCGCCATGAGCCACATCATCATCCTCTCCGGCGGGCATGTGCCCACGGAAAGCGCGTTCTTTGAATCCATCCATCTGCGCGAGCTGCTCACGGGCTACAACGGCGTCGTCATGGGCATCAG